>DATNBU010000043.1 GCA_035571835.1 Candidatus Limnocylindrales bacterium
CGGAGAGCCAGGTTCATCGCGAGCTCGCTTCGGGCCTTTCGGTTCCGGTCGGATTCAAGAACGGCACCGACGGCAACGTGCAGATCTGCATCGACGCGATCCGCGCCGCGGCCGGGGCGCACCACTTCCTTTCGGTGACCAAGCAGGGCGACGCGGCGATCGTCGAGACGCGTGGCAACGACGCGTGCCACGTGATCCTTCGCGGATCCACGAGCGGGCCGAACTACGACTCGGCGAGCATCGATGCCGTGGTCGCAAAGCTGCGCGCGGCCAAGCTCGCCGAGCGCGTGATGATCGACTGCAGCCACGGCAACAGCCGCAAGGATTTCCACCGCCAGGTGGAAGTTGCAGAAGACGTCGCCCGCCAGGTCCATTCCGGCTGCGCATCGATCTGCGGCGTGATGCTCGAGTCGAACCTCGTCGAAGGGCGTCAGGACCTCGTCGCCGGCCAGCCGCTGACGTATGGGCAGTCGATCACGGATGCCTGCATCTCGTGGGACACGACCGTGCCGGTGCTCGAGACGCTCGCAGAAGCGGTGCGGGCGCGGCGCGGTCGTTGACTGTGCCGACACCGATAGTCCGACTGGCGTCAATGTTTCGAGCTTGATGACACCGATGTCGTAGCGGCGCGGAGCCGCGCGGTTTACGGACAGGAATGCGTAATGGACATCCCCGTTCTGTAGCCGCTCCACCCCCGCCTTTGCCATTCGCGACGCGCGCGATCGGCTCTGGCCACTGCTAGCATTTCGCGCTATCAAATGAAGCCGCGGAACGCGAGGCAGCGGCGGACGCTTGCAGCGGTGTTCACCCACCCGACGCCAGGCTCGATCCTCTTCGCCGATATCGAGTCTCTGATCGTCGCTCTTGGTGGCTCTGTCGTCGAGCGAGCCGGCTCCCGCGTCAAGATCACGCTGGGCACGGAGCAATGGCACTGTCATCGGCCCCATCCCGGTAAAGAGGCAAGACGCTATCAGGTGGAGGAAGTCCGCGAGCTTCTCGAACGCGCAGGAATCCGACCATGAGTGTCATGAAATACAAGGGCTACACCGCCCGCATCGAGTACGACGAGCGCGACGAGATTTTCATAGGTCGGGTTCTCGGTCTTCGCGCCATCGTCAGCTTCCACGGATCGACGGTAAACGAGCTCCGAAAGCAGCTGCGAATCGCGGTGAACGAGTTTCTTCGTGATTGCGGCAAAAAGGGTGTGCGGCCAGAGAAAGAGGCCTCCGGAAAAATGCTGTTGCGGGTTCCGCCGGAGGTGCACGGCGCCGCTCTCGTCGCGGCGAAAGCAAAGGGCAAAAGCCTGAATCAGTGGGCGACCGAAGTGCTGGCTCGCGCGGCGCGCGTCTGACCACTTACCCAGGCCAGGCCTGACTCATCTCGCCATCGGCGCGCCGCGCATCGCCGGTTGCGGGGTTCCGGTCTGCCGATGTACGCGCCGGCGCTCGGGGGCTGCGGCCTGTGCGACCTTTTTCGGCGTGCCGGTTTCGATGTGCGAGCCGTACTCGTTCGCCCACACCTGCGTGAACTCGGCGCCGAACAGCAGGATCTGCGCCGAGTAGTAAACCCACACGAAGACGACCGCGAGAGAGCCCGCAGCGCCGAACACGCTCGCGGTGCTGCTTTTGCCGAGGTACAGCCCGATCAGTGCCTTGCCGAGCGTAAAGAGCAGCGCCGTCACAAGTGCGCCGACGGCGACGTCGCGCCATGCGACGCGTACGTCCGGCAGGAACTTGAAGATCATCGCGAACATCCCGGCCGACATCAGCAGCGACACGACACCGTTGACGACATGCCACGCGAACGCGCCTCCGGGCAGCGTGTGGCTGACCCAGTCTCCGACGGCTGTCAGCACCGCGCTCAGAACGAGCGAAACCAGCAGCAGGAATCCGATCGACAGCACCATCGCGAACGACATCATCCGGTTGCGAAGGAATGCGAGCATGCCTTCGTTGGGTTTTTCTTCGACGCCCCACACCGTGTTCAGCGCGCCCTGCAACTCGACGAACACGCCGGATGCACCAGCCAGCAGCATCGCAACGCCGATCACGGTCGCAATGATGCCGGAGCTCTGGTTCTTCGAAGCGTTGTCGATCATTCCCTCGATGGCTTTGCCGCCGTCCTGGCCGACGAGGCCGCCCATCGTCTGGATGATCGAATGGCGGGCAGTGTCGCCGCCGACGACGAAGCTCGCGACGGCGATCGTGATCACGAGCAGCGGCGCGAGCGAGAAGACGGTGTAGTACGAAATCGCCGCGCCGAGGCGCGCGGCCTTGTCGTTGGTCCACTCCCGGTACGATTGCTGGAAAAGATTTTTGCCGGCGGTGGTTGCGCTGCGGAGGTCCATCTTCCGTCTCCTCGTGCCGGCTGCTCGCGCAGCCGCGGCTCGCCAACTGAGTTTCGCACTCGCGTGCTTCAGCCGTTGAGCTTCGCACTCGCGTGCTCAGCCGTCAGCTTGGCACGCTCGCGCTCAGCTGTCTGCGATCAGCCTGAGGAGCTCGTCGATCTTGACGGGCTTGACCGTGTGGAGGTCGAACCCGGCCTCTTTGGAGCGTTCGCGATCGCGATCCTGACCGTACCCGGTCAGCGCGATGATGCAGGTGTCGGAAAGTCCCTGCTGGCGCATGCGGCGGCACACTTCGTATCCGTCGATACCCGGAAGTCCGATATCGAGAAGAATCACCGCCGGTTTTTCGCTCGTGGCGACGTCGATTGCGGTCTGTCCGTCGTAGGCGACCCGCACGTCGAAGCCTCGCATCTGCATGAGCATCGTCAAGCTGTCGGCCGCGTCCTGGTTATCGTCCACGACGAGAATACGGCGCGGCTTGCCGTTCGTGCTCGTCGGGTGTTCGACGACCGCCGCATCCGCGCGCAGCTCTTCACTGCGACACGGAATCCGTACCGTGAACTCGCTGCCCTTTCCGGGGCCTGCGCTCGCGGCGGTCACCATTCCACCATGCATCTCGACGAGGCTTTTGACGAGAGACAGCCCGATTCCAAGTCCACCTTGCGCGCGATCGAGGGAACGTTCGCCCTGCGCGAACAGCTCGAAAATCTGCGTGAGCATCTCGGGTGCGATTCCGATCCCCTGATCGCGTACGGTGATCGCGACCATCGTGCCCATCTTCTCCACGATGAGGTCGATGCGCCCGCGCTCGTTCTGGTATTTGGCGGCGTTGGTCAGCAGGTTGCCGATCACCTGGGTAATGCGCGTCAGGTCGCCGTCGATCGAGATCTTCTCGTCGGGGAGCCGGACGACCAGCTGATGATGCTGTTTCTCGACGAGCGCGCGGCTGGTCTCGACCGCGCAGCTGACGGCCTCGGCAAGGTCGAATGGCTGCAGCCGCAGCTTGATCTTGCCCTGCGTGATGCGCGAGACGTCGAGCAGGTCGTCGACCAGCCGCGTCAGCTGGTCGGCCTGGCGTTCGATGACTTCGCGGCACCAGATCAGCTCGGGATCCTTCGTTTCCTTTGCGCGCATGATGCCGGCGGCGTTGCGCACCGATGCGAGCGGGTTGCGAAGCTCGTGCGCGAGCAGCGCGAGAAACTCGTCCTTTCGATGGTCGGCTTCGCGAAGCTGCTGCGTCAGCGCTTCCTGCTTCGCGCTGGCCGCTTCGAGCGCGGCCGTGCGCTCGGCGACGCGCTGCTCGAGCTCGCGGTTGAGCCGCTCGGATTCGCGCGTCTTCCTGTAGAGCTCGGTGAACACGCTGACTTTGGCGCGCAGCAGCTCCGGCACGACCGGCACCGCGACATAGTCGACGGCGCCCGACTCGTAGCCCTTGAGACGGTCGAGGTCGGTCAGGTGTACCGCCGACACGAAGATGATCGCGGTCTTCTGATAGCGCGGATGTCCGCGAATGATCTCGGCGAGCTCGAACCCGTCGATGTCGGGCATGCTGACGTCCATCAGCACGACCGTGATCTCGTTGCGCAGCAGGTGGTCGAGCGCTTCCTTCGCCGAGTTGGCCTTGATCAGGTTCTCGCCGAGCTGGTTCAGCATCGCTTCGTAGCTGAGCAGCTTGGCCGGCTGATCGTCCACGAGGAGGATGTTGACCGCCTCGTGGTGATTGCCGTTCGCCACCGGCGTAAGGGAGGAAACGGGTTGTGTCATCGGTGCAGCCACAGGCGCAGCGCCGACAGAAGCTGCTCGGTGTTGACGGGTTTGGCGAGATAATCGGACGCGCCGGCTTCGAGGCATTTCTCGCGGTCGCCCTTCATGGCCTTCGCGGTCAGCGCGACGATCGGCAGCCTCCGGAACTCGGTTTTCTGGCGGATGACCTGCATGGTCTGATAGCCGTCCATCTCCGGCATCATGATGTCCATCAGCACGATTGCAACGTTCGGGGTGGTCTCGAGCGTCGTGATCGCCTCGTAGCCCGTCCCGGCCGTCAGCACCTCCATGCCGCGGCGCTCGAGCACGCTGCTGAGCGCGAAGATGTTGCGGACGTCGTCGTCGACGACCAGCACCTTCTTGCCGAGCAGGTCGTCGTCCGAGCGATGCAGCCGGTCGAGCATCTGCTGTTTCTCCGGCGGCAGGTCGGAGATCACGCGGTGCAGGAACAGCGCGGTCTCGTCGAGCAGCCGCTCGGGCGACTCGACGCCTTTGACGACCACGCTGCGTGCCAGCATGTGCAGGCGCGCGTCTTCTTCCGGCGAGAGCTCCTTGCCGGTGAAGACCACGACCGGCAGGTCGGCCAGGCTCTCGTCGTCGCGCATGGTCTCGAGCACCTGGAAGCCGCTCATGTCCGGAAGTCTCAGGTCGAGCACGCAGCAGTCGTAGGACTTCTCGCGCAGGGCCTTGAGCGCCTCTTCGCCGCTGGCCGCGGTCTCGATCGTGATGTCGTCGTGCTCGAGCAGCGTGTTGATGCTGAGCTGCTCGGCCGGATTGTCCTCGACGACCAGCAGCCGCTTGCTGCGCGGAACCGCGAAGTCCTTGATGCGGCCGAGCGCCGCTTCGAGGCCTTCGGTCGTCGTCGGCTTGGCGAGGAACGAGAACGCTCCGCGTGCAAGCCCGTGCTGCCGATCTTCATCGAGCGTGACGATCTGCACCGGGATGTGCCGAAGAGTGGGATCCTGCTTGAGCTGATTCAGCACCGTCCAGCCGAGCATGTCGGGCAGGAACACGTCGAGCGAAACCGCCGTCGGCGTGTGCTCGCGCGCGAGCTCGAGCGCATCGGCGCCGCGCATCGCCACCAGCACCTTGAATCCCTGCAGATGGGCCTGGTCGAGCAGGATGCGCGCGTAGCTCGGATCGTCCTCGACGATCAGCAGCACCGGATCTCCCGGGTTCAGCTCGTGACGGTCGTCCGGAATCTGGTCGATCGGGCGATCGACGGCGCGCACGCCAGACAATAGCGGCGTCGCCGGAGGCGAATCGGCCATCTGTCCCGACGCTGCGGTCGGGCCCGCATACGACTGCGGCAGGTACAGCGTGAACGTACTGCCTTGTCCCGGCGTGCTGCGAAGCTGGATCTCACCGCCGAGCAGCGACGCGAGCTCGCGGCTGATCGCGAGACCGAGACCGGTGCCGCCGTAGCGCCGGCTGGTGCCGGCGTCGGCCTGCTGGAACGCCTCGAAGATGATGCGCTGCTTCTCGGCCGGAATGCCGATGCCGGTATCCGACACTTCGAACGCGATCACGTTCTGTGCGCGACCGAGCACCGGGTGCTCCGGATTGAAGCCACTGTCGACCCTGGAGACGGCGAGGCGAACGCCGCCCTGCTCGGTGAACTTGAACGCGTTCGACAGGAGGTTCTTCAGGACCTGCTGCAGGCGCTTGGAGTCGGTGACCATCGTCGAGCCGATCGCAGGATCGATGCGCACGTCGAGCGAGAGCTTCCTGTTGTCGGCCTCGTGGCGAAACGGCCGCGCGATCGCCTCGAGCACGTTCGTGACGATGACTTCCTCGGCAACGACCGTCACCGTTCCCGACTCGATCTTGGACAGGTCGAGAATGTCGGTGATCAGGTTCAGCAGGTCGGTGCCTGCGCCGTGGATCGTTCGCGCGAACTCGACCTGTTTCGGCGTCAGGTTGCCCTCGACGTTCTCGCCGAGCTGCTGGCCGAGGATCAGGATCGAGTTGAGCGGAGTGCGCAGCTCGTGCGACATGTTCGCGAGGAATTCGGACTTGTACTTCGACGTGAGCGCGAGCTCGGTCGCCTTTTCTTCGACGGCGCGCCGGGCCTGCTCGATTTCCTGGTTCTTGCGCTCGACCTCGGCGTTCTGTTCGGCGAGCTGCTGGGCCTTCTGCGCGAGCTGCTCGTTGGTCTGCTGCAGCTCCTTCTTCTGCGACCCGAGCTCGGCCGCGAGCTGCTGCGACTGCACCAGCAGGCCTTCGGTCTGCATCGTCGCTTCGATCGAGTTGAGCACGATGCCGATCGACGTCGTCAGCTGCTCGAGGAACGCGAGGTGCGACGCGGTGAACGATCCGAGGGATGCCAGCTCGATGACCGCCTTGACCTCGCCTTCGAACAGAACCGGCAGCACGATCACGCTGCGCGGCTTCGAACGGAACAGTCCGGAGCTGACCGGCACCGAATCGGGCGGCAGGTCGTTGATCAGGATGCGGCGCCGGTCGGCCGCGCACTGTCCGAGCAGGCCTTCGCCGACGCGGATGACCGGGTTGTGACCGTTGGATCCGTCGTCGGCGAACGATGCGATCAGGTACAGCTCGTTCGGCTCGCCGCCTTCGGTCCGGTAGATGACGCCCTGGTGCGCGTTGACGAGCGGCGTCAGCTCCGACAGCAGCATCCGTCCCACCGTCGACAGGTCGCGCTGTCCCTGCAGCATGCCGGTAAAGCGCGCGAGGTTGGTCTTGAGCCAGTCCTGCTCGGTGTTGCGGTCCGTCGTCAGACGGAGGTTGTCGATCATCGTGTTGATATTGTCTTTGAGCTCGGCCATTTCGCCGCGCGCTTCCACCTGGATGGAGCGCGTCAGGTCGCCCTGCGTCACGGCCGTGGCCACTTCGGCGATTGCGCGGACCTGGCCCGTCAGGTTTGCGGCCAGCAGGTTCACGTTGCCGGTAAGATCCTTCCACGTGCCGGCCGCGCCGGGCACGTTCGCCTGGCCGCCGAGTCGGCCTTCCACGCCGACTTCGCGCGCCACCGTCGTCACCTGGTCGGCGAACGTCGCGAGCGTTCCGGTCATGTCGTTGATCGTTTCCGCGAGTGCGGCGACTTCGCCTTTCGCGTTCACGGTCAGCTTCGGCTTGAGGTCGCCGTTGGCCACGGCGGTCACGACGCGCACGATGCCGCGTACCTGTTCGGTGAGGTTCGCCGCCATGACGTTGACGTTGTCGGTAAGATCCTTCCACGTGCCGGCCACGCCGGGCACCTTGGCCTGACCACCGAGCTTTCCTTCGGTGCCGACTTCGCGCGCGACGCGCGTCACTTCGGCGGCGAACGCGTTGAGCTGATCGACCATCGTGTTGATGGTCAGCTTGAGCTCGAGAACTTCGCCCTTCACGTCCACGGTGATCTTTCGCGAGAGGTCGCCGCGTGCCACGGCGGTCGTCACTTCGGCGACGTTGCGGACCTGCGTCGTCAGGTTTGCGGCGAGCAGGTTCACGTTGTCGGTAAGATCCTTCCACGTGCCGGCCACGCCGCTCACGTTGGCCTGACCGCCGAGCTTGCCGTCGGTACCGACTTCGCGCGCGACGCGCGTGACTTCGGCCGCGAACGAACGCAGCTGCTCGACCATGCGGTTGAGCGTTTCCTTGAGATTGAGCAGCTCGCCGCGCACGTCGACGGTGATCTTCTTGGACAAGTCGCCGTTGGCGATGGCGGTTGCGACTTCGGCGATGTTTCGAACCTGCGCCGTCAGGTTCGACGCCATCGAGTTGACCGAGTCGGTGAGATCCTTCCACGTGCCGGCCACGCCGGGCACCTGCGCCTGGCCGCCGAGCCGGCCTTCGGTTCCGACCTCGCGCGCAACGCGCGTAACTTCGCCGGCGAAGCCGTTGAGCTGGTCGACCATCGTGTTGATGGTGTTCTTGAGCTCGAGGATTTCTCCCGAGACGTTCACGGTGATCTTGCGTGAAAGGTCGCCGCGCGCGACGGCCGTGGTCACCTCGGCGATGTTTCGAACCTGCGCGGTAAGGTTACCGGCCATGAAGTTGACGTTGTCGGTAAGGCCCTTCCACGTGCCGGCGACGCCGGGCACCTGCGCCTGACCGCCGAGCTTGCCTTCGGTTCCGACTTCGCGCGCGACGCGCGTGACTTCGGCGGCGAACGCGTTGAGCTGGTCGACCATCGTGTTGATGGTGTCCTTGAGCTCGCGGATTTCGCCGGACACGTCGACGGTGATTTTCTTCGACAAGTCGCCGTTCGCGATGGCGGTCGCGACTTCGGCGATGTTTCGGACCTGCGCCGTGAGGTTACCGGCCATGAAGTTGACCGAGTCGGTAAGGTCCTTCCAGGTTCCGCCGACGCCGGGCACGGTGGCCTGGCCGCCGAGCTTTCCTTCGGTTCCGACTTCGCGGGCAACGCGCGTCACTTCGGACGCGAACGCGTTGAGCTGGTCGACCATCGTGTTGAGCGTGTCTTTGAGCTCGAGGATCTCGCCTTTGACGTCGACCGTGATCTTCGACGAAAGGTCGCCGCGCGCCACGGCCGTTGCGACTTCCACGATGTTGCGGACCTGTCCCGTCAGGTTGCTCGCCATCGAGTTGACCGAGTCGGTAAGGTCCTTCCAGGTTCCGGCGACGCCCGGCACCTGAGCCTGACCGCCGAGCTTTCCTTCGGTTCCGACTTCGCGCGCGACGCGCGTGACCTCGGCGGCGAACGCGTTGAGCTGGTCGACCATCGTGTTGATCGTGACCTTGAGCTCGAGGACTTCGCCCTTCACGTCGACGGTGATCTTTCTCGAGAGATCGCCGCGGGCCACGGCGGTCGTCACTTCGGCGATGTTTCGTACCTGCGTCGTCAGGTTGGCGGCCAGCAGGTTGACGTTGTCGGTAAGATCCTTCCACGTACCGGCAACACCGGGCACCGCAGCCTGTCCGCCGAGTCGGCCTTCGGTTCCGACTTCGCGCGCGACGCGCGTGACCTCCGATGCAAAGCCGTTCAGCTGATCCACCATCGTGTTGAGCGTTTCCTTGAGCTGAAGGATTTCGCCCGACACGTTCACGGTGATTTTCTTGGAAAGGTCGCCGCGTGCGATTGCGGTCGCCACTTCGGCGATGTTTCGAACCTGCGCCGTCAGGTTGCCGGTCATGAAGTTGACGTTGTCGGTAAGGTCCTTCCACGTTCCAGCGACACCGGGCACCTGCGCCTGGCCGCCGAGCTTTCCTTCGGTTCCGACTTCGCGCGCGACGCGCGAGACTTCGCCGGCGAATGCGTTGAGCTGATCGACCATCGTGTTGATGGTGTTCTTGAGCTCGAGAACTTCGCCCTTGACGTCGACGGTGATTTTTCTCGAAAGGTCGCCGCGTGCGACGGCCGTCGTCACTTCGGCGATGTTTCGAACCTGCGTCGTCAGGTTTGCGGCCAGAAGGTTGACGTTGTCGGTAAGGTCCTTCCACGTTCCGGCCACGCCCGGCACCACGGCCTGTCCGCCGAGCTTTCCTTCCGTTCCGACTTCGCGCGCGACGCGCGTGACTTCGGAAGCGAAGCCGCGCAGCTGGTCGACCATCGAGTTGATGGCTTCCTTGAGCAGGAGAATTTCGCCGCGGACGTCGACGGTGATCTTTCGCGAGAGGTCGCCGCTGGCGACGGCGATCGTGACTTCGGAGATGTTTCGAACCTGCGCGGTCAGGTTCGAGGCCATCGAGTTGACCGACTCGGTCAGGTCCTTCCAGACGCCGCTTACGCCGGGCACCTGCGCCTGACCGCCGAGCTTGCCGTCGGAGCCGACTTCGCGCGCGACGCGCGTGACCTCCGACGTGAAGACCGACAGCTGCTCGATCATCGTGTTGACGATGGTTGCCGAGCGCAGGAACTCGCCCTCGAGGGGGCGCCCGTCGACGTCGAGTCGCATGGTCTGCGTCAGGTGTCCCTGCGCGACGGCCGCGATGGCGCCGGTGACTTCGGTGGTCGGCCGCAGGAGATCGTCGATCAGCGTGTTGACCGAGCCCTCCATCTCGCCCCACGCGCCGCGGCGCTGGTCGAAGCGGGTTCGCTCGCGGGTCTTGCCTTCCTTCCCGACCACCTGGCCGACGCGCTTGAGCTCCTGCGCCATCTTCTGGTTGGCCGTGACGATGTCGTTGAACGTGTCGGCGATCTTGCCGTCGATGCCGGCCAGATCGCCTGGAAGCTGGACCGAGAAGTCGCCGCTGCGCATTCGCTGCAGCGCGTGGAGGAGCTGCCGGCGGTCGAGCGGGACCGACAGGACTGCTTCCCCTTTGACGGCGCCGTTGGTGCCGGCGCGGGTACGACTGGGTCTGGGAGCGGTAGCTGAACCTGGAATGGTTTCCACGTGGAACTCCGTAAGCGGCCTAAGGCTGCGGAAACAAGGCGATCCCGTTATGGCGCGGACACGCGGTCGGGCGCGGGAAAGAGTGAAACAATTCGCCAATTGTGTGAAGAGCAGAGCTGCGGAAATACCCCGCACATGGGGGTAATTTTTTTGGGCGAACGCATCTAATTTCCCCGACGCCCGGCGTCATCGGAAATCTCGGAATCCTAACCGGCGGGAGCCGGAAATCGGGGACAGGAAATCGGGGACAGACACTGATTTCCGGATATCAGGGACAGACACCGATTTCGTGGAACCGGTGCCTGCCCCGCATTCCTCAGAACGCGAGCTGTTTCGGGGGCCGCACGACCACCTCGGCAACGTTCACGTAGATCGGCTGGCTGATCGCGAACAGCACCGCGTTGGCCACGTCCTCAGGGCTCGAGAGCACCTGGCGCACCCGCGGCTGCAGCGTCTTCATGACGTCGTCGGGCAGACGCTCGCCCTTTTTGACCTCGCCTTCGTAGCCGGCGGCCTTGAGGAACCCCGATACGAACGCCTCGTCGAAGTTGCGGGCGAAATTGGTGCCGATCGCCCCCGGCGAAATATTGACGACGCGGATGTTGTCCTCCTCGAGCTCGCGCCGCAGCGTGCTCGAGATGCTGGAGACTGCGTGCTTGGTGGCGCCGTAGACGCCCGAGTCGCTGCGGTGCGCCGCGATCGACGAGATGTTGACGATGTGCCCTTCGGCCTTGCACGCGCGCATCACGCGCACGGCCTCCTGGCAGCCGACGAGCAGCGCGAGGATGTTGGTCTCGAGCATCGAGCGCCATTCCTCCGGATCGCCGTCGACGATCGGTGTCGGATACGAAAGCCCCGCATTGTTGACCATGATGTCGAGGCGGCCGGTGTCGCGGGCGGCGCGCTGCACGAGATCGCGCGTCTCGTCGACATTGCGCAGGTCGACGACGGCCACGGTGGCCTTGCCGCCGGCGGCCTCGATTTTGGCGCGCGATTCTTCCATCGCGGCCAGTGTGCGGCCGGCAAGGAACACGTGGGCTCCGGCGCCGCCGAGCGCCTCGGCGATCGCGCGCCCGATGCCGCTCGAAGCGCCGGTTACGATTGCAGTCTTTCCGGAAAGGGATGCGGTGGTGTGCATGACGGGTCCTCCTTGGGTTGCCGCAAATTGACAGTCTGAACCTATTTTGTCAATTTGTAACGGTCATGGCCCGGCCCGTCACCGCCACGCGCGAGCGCATTCTTTCCGCCGCGTTCGCCCGTTTTTCGCACTACGGCTACCGCCGCACGTCGATGGAGGACATCGCCGCCGAGGCCGGGGTTTCGCGCGCGTCGCTGTACAGCCAGTTCCAGAACAAGGAAGAGATCTTCCGCACGCTCGCGAGCGAGCTTCACAAGGCAGCGCTGGCCGGCGTCGAGGCTGCGCTCGCGCGCGACGCTCCGCTCGCCCGGCGGCTGGTCGCAGCGGCCGAGGCCAAGAGTCTGCGCTTCGTCGAGGTCGCGTTCGCATCCCCGCACGGCGGCGAGCTGCTCGACGAGAACGGGCGGCTGTGCGGCGATCTCGGCACGCAGACCGAAGCGCGCTTTCGCGAGCTGCTGACCGATGCGCTGCGGCGCGCATCGCGAAGCGGCGAGATCGACCTTGCGTCGGTCGGACTGACGGCCGCCGACGCGGCCGAGCTGCTTTCGCGCGCGATGTCGGGCCTGAAGGGCCCGGGCCTTACCGTTCCATCCTATCGCAAGAAGCTGGCCGCGCTGATCCGCGTTTTCGTCGCCGGCTTCCAGTCGGAACGTCGCGCCAGCCGCTGAGCGTTCGGCTCGAACGTCGTCGAGCCGGGGACCGTTGGTCGGACGCTTCAGGCAATCATCGGCTCGGCGTTCGTTTGCACGTTCGCGCGTCCGGCGTAACTGGCACGTATGAACGAGCTCATACTGCATCACTACTGGGAGTCACCGTACGCGGAAAAGATCCGCCGCGTGATGGGCATGAAGAACCTCGCGTGGCGGTCGGTGATCATCCCCATGATGATGCCGAAGCCGGATCTCACGGCGCTCACCGGCGGCTACCGCAAGACGCCGGTGCTGCAGATCGGCGCCGACATCTACTGCGACAGCGACCTGATCGCGCGCGAGATCGACCGCCGCCATCCCGATCCGCCGCTGTTCCCCGCGGAAAGCGTCGCGCTCGCGATGATGCTCAGCTCCTGGCAGCAGGAGTTCTTCTTTCTGGCGGTACGAACCGCCGGCATGAGCGCACCGATTTTTCCGCCCGGTTTTCTCAAGGATCGCGCCACGATGGTCGACGTGCCGCTTACGATGGAGCAGGCGATCTCCGATGCGCCGGCGCTTCTGCAGCAGCTTCGCGCCAAGCTCGACCTTCTCGACCGGCATCTGTCCACGCGCCGGTTCGTGCTCGGCGACGTGGCCGGGCTTGCCGACCTGTCGCTGTTTCATCCGGCCAACACGTTGCGGGTGGTTCCGCAGACGACGCCGCTGCTCGAGCCGTTCGCCAGCGTGCGCTCATGGATGGAGCGCATCGATGCGTTCGGCTACGGGGCCATCACCGAGATGAGCCCGGCCGATGCGGTCGAAGTCGCGCGCGCGGCAACGCCGGAGCGCGGCGGCAGCGTCGATCCCGACGAGATCATCGGCCTCACCGCCGGCGACGGCGTCGAGGTCGTGCACGAAAGCTTCGGCCGCGATCCGGTCGCCGGCGAGCTCGTCTCGTCAACGGTTCAGGAGATTGCCATTGCTCGCCGCGACGATCGCGCCGGCGACGTCGTCGTCCATTTCCCGCGCGAGCACTACAAGGTGAAGAAGCTCTGAGGCCTACCAGATCAGCGGACGCCAGCGGTCGGCCGTGGTCCGATATTCCTTGACCCCGGTCTTCACGAATTCATCGTCTTCGGGCTTGCGATACGTGCCGCCGAGCAGGTCGAACAGCGGAAACGCCTGCGCGAAGTTCGTCCCATGGTCGTGGGCGTCGAGATCGTGGTGAATGCGGTGGTACTGCGGTCCGACGATGAGCGGCGTCAGCGGGCCGAGCGACAGCCGGAGGTCCATGTGGGCGAAGTAAAGGAGGGCGACACCGATCCCGCCCGCAATCGCCGTTCCGCCCGCATTGAAACCAAGAATCCACAGCACCGGAACGATCAGCAGAAGAAACTGCAGCGGCCGCTCGAGGAAATGCGTGCGCCGCGCCGTCGTGATGTTCACGGCCGGATCGCTGTGGTGAATCGCATGGATACGCCACAGAAGCGGAGACCAGTGCTGAAGCCGGTGGTAGAGGTAATAGAGGCCGTCGATCAGGAAGACTGCGGCCAGCCCGTAAAGAAGCGGATTTTCGAGCAGCGGAGCGCGCGGCGCGCCGGGATAGCCGCGCAGCCAGCTCGACGACGGCTGCGCGAGCACCCACTTCAGCAGGAGACCGCCGGCCACGAAGTTGAGCAGCATCGCACCGAGATTCCCGAGACGCTCGGATGCCGCGGGCCGCATGCCGGTCGAAAAACGGTGCTCGATCGGAATCGCGATCGCGAAAATGGCCAGCCCCCACCACAGCTCGGAGGCATGTCGAAACAGGTCGGTCATGACTGAGGAACGGGGGAGAATAACCACCGCCCGCCGGACAGGCAATGGACATTGCGGCGCCGTTCGGACACGGAGCGCCACTCCTTTGAGCTTGTGGTGGAACCTTTGACGCTTTCCTGGCGCGACTACGCGGGTGCTGCCGTCCTCGCCGTCGCCGTCATCGTCGGCGCGGCGCTGCGCATGCAGCCGGGCGTCATCGGCGTGATCGATGACGATGCCGTCTATGCCGTGACCGCCAAGTCGCTCGCCGAGGGGCACGGCTACCGGCTCATCAACCTGCCGGGGGCGCCGCCGCAGACGAAATACCCGATCCTTTATCCGGCGATCATCTCGCTTGCGTGGCGTGCCGGTGCGCTTTCATCGTCGCCGGGCGTCGAGCAGAGCCTGTTCGCGATGCAGGTAACCACCGCGGCCATCGCCGGCGTCGCGCTCGCGCTGGCCTATCTGTTCATCGTGCGCTTCGGCATTGCGGCACGTACGGCCGCGTTCGCCGCGTGCGTGCTGGTCACGTCGGCGCCGAACTATCTGTTCTACTGCAGCCAGACCGTCTCGGAGATGCCGTTTCTCGCGCTGATGATCGCAGCGCTGTGGGTCGTCGAGCTGCGGCTTCGCGCAACGGGTCCGGCGCCGTCTTTGGCGCGCGACGTGGCCGCCGGCATGCTCGTCGGCCTGCCGTTTCTTTGCCGCACAGCCGGCATCGTGGTTCCGGTCGCGGCGGTCGGTCTGCTTGCGTATCGGCGCAAGCCCGTGCGCGGCATCGCGCTCGGCGTCATGGTCGTGACGCTGCCGTGGCTCGCGTGGATGTTCTACGGTGCACACACGGCGAGCGACGAGATCATCGGTTACCAGACCGACTATCTCGGATGGTGGCGCACGAACGCATCGCTGATCGTGCCGCTGTCGAACATCCGCATGGCGTTCGCGGCGTTCCTGCACATCGATTTCGAGTATCTCGCGCGCGCCGCGTACAACAACATTGCGCATGCGAAGTGGCTGATGGCCGCGCTCGGCAGCCTGCCGTGGATCGTCGTGCTGTCGCGCGCACGCTCGCTGGCCCTCGTGCCGGTCATGCTGCTCGTCTATTTCGCGCTGCTCGTCGCGTGGCCGTGGCCGCCCGACCGCTTCCTCGTCCCGATGCTCCCGCTGCTCGGTGCGATGCTGTTCGATGCCGTCTGGAAGCTTGCTGCGCGCGCGTCGGTTGCCAGGGTTGCAAAGCCGCTCGTGGCCGCGGCGTTTGCTGCCGTGCTGGTGTCGAACGAATGGATGCTTTCGACGTACGTCTCGGCGAGCCGCACGGCCGGCTATCCGTATTTCATCTGGCCGGGCATTCCGGTCGAGTGGCAGAGCTATCAGAAGGCCTTTGCGTGGCTGCGCGAGAACAGCCAGCCGGGGGACGTCGTTGCCGCCGGCTTCGATACGATGACGTCGCTTTACACCGGCCGCGCCGCGATCCGGCCGTTCAACTCGCGGCCGCTCGCGCTGTTCTACGGCGTCGGCGGCTCGCCGGTCGGTGACGTCGCCGAGCTCGAGGGTTTTCTTGCGAGCTACGGCGCGAAGTATCTGCTGCTTGCGCCGCTTCCGGCGTACGACCTGGAGGAGCCGTTCTACAATCTCGTCTACGCCGCGAGCGACGAGCGTCCGGGGCTCCTGCGTCCGGTCTGGCAGCTTCGCACCGATCCGCGCTTCACGATCTATCAGGTGAGCGCTGCCGACCACCGCGGCGGCGGGACGCCGGCGGAAAAGGGGTTGCAGAACCCGGGGCCCTGACGTGTAACGTAGCGAGCTTTGCTCACGCTACGGGGAACCATTTTTGCTGCTCTGGCCGCCGCGCTGTCCGTTGCCGGAGGCCTGTCGGCGGTGCGTGCCGACGAACCCGCGACGCGCGGCGACCGCGCTACGCTGCGCGCCGACGGAGCGACGGTGCGCGCCGACGGAGCGACCGTGCGTGCGGATGGCACGACCATCGTCGACGACGTGGTGCTCACCGAGCTGCTGCAGAAGGCCATCGACCTGCGCCGCCGCGAAGACTTCGACCGCATGCTCGACGCGCGCGATCCCGGCGAGCTGGTCGAGCACGCCACGCTGACCGATCTCGACTTCGACTATCGCAAGCTCGGCATCGACTCGCTGTTCATCGTCGGCGACGAGCTGTTCTCGTATCCGTTCCGGCCCGAGAACGGCTGGGGCGGCAAAGGCCGCCGCGCCGATGCCGTCGATTACACGCCGAGCCCGCGGCGCGTGCACGAAGGCCTGGCGGGCGGACCCGATGCGTTCGCGTGCGCGAGCTGCCACTCGAAAGGCGGCCCTGACGGAGCGGGCACACAGACGCAGAACGCGTTCCTGCGCGGAGACGGTCTTGCCATGCACGGCGCCGACCAGAGAAATCCACCGCACGTGCTCGGCCTCGGCCCCGTCGAGATCCTCGCGCGCGAGATGACCGCCGAGCTTGCCGGCGAAGCCGCGGCCGCCCGCGACAAGGCGAAGAAGGAGCAGCAAGCCGTCGACGAGCCGCTGACCGCGAAAGGCGTCTCGTTCGGCCGCATCGGCGCCGCCGCCGACGGCACGCTCGACTACGCGAACGTCGAAGGCATCGACCACGATCTCGTCGTGCGACCGTTCGGATGGAAAGGCCACCAGGCGCGCCTTCGCGAAATGATCGAGGAGTCGCTGCAGATTCATCAGGGCCTCCTGTCCAAGCGCATCCAGCTCGGCGTAAAGGACGGCACGGTCGATCCGGCGCCGTACGGAAAAGGCCGCTGGGACGACGTCGACGAAGACGGCGTATCGCTCGAGATCGATTCGGGAATGCTGACGACGGTCGTCGGCTATCTCGCACAGCTCGAGGTGCCGGTCGTGCGGCCGCCGCACGATGCGCGCCTGCTCGACATGTTTGCCGCCGGCAGCGCGAAGTTCGACGCGATCGGCTGCGCCGGCTGCCATGTGCGCACGCTTCCGATCAAGGATCCGAAGCTCGACGCGGCCGACGGCACCGGCCGCGCTCCGTTCCTGATCGACGTGTCCAAAGACGGCGACGGACCCAAAGTCGAGCCGCTTTTTGCCGGGCCCGGAAGTCCGTATCTCGTGCACCTGTTCAGCGATCTCAAGCGTCACGACATGGGTGAAGCGCTGGCGTCGCGTGGCCCGGAGCGCGAGGTCGCCGATCGCGAGATCCCGGCAAGGATGTTCCTTACGCGGCCGCTGTGGGGACTTGCCGAATCCGCGCCGTACCTGCACGACGGGCGTGCACCCACGATCGACGACGCCATCACGCTGCACGGCGGAGAAGCCGCCGCCGCGCGCGATGCGTACGTGGCTCTGCCCGACAGCGAACGCGCGAGCGTGCGCGTGTTCCTGACGTCGCTGTCGCGCGCGCCGAAGCTGTTCGTGCCATGAACATACCCACCGCAAAGACCGCCCGGCTGCGTGCGGCATCTGCTGTCCTGATGCTTGCAGGTGTCGCGGCCGGAGCGGCGAATGCCGATGCACCGGCAACTGCCGCCGCATCGACATACGCTGCAGCATCGGCCGATGCCGCTCCGCCAGCGAATGCCGCAGCATCGGCGAATGCCGCAAACTGCCCGCCGATCTCGCGGCCGCCGTCGCTCAGCCTCGACGCCGCGCGCGAAGCGTTCCGCGACGCCGAGCGCCGCCACGAATGGAGAATGCGCGAAGCCGCCGACCCCGGCGCGCTGCTTCGCGACACGCGTGCGATCGTCGATAAAAATCCCGGTATGTGCGTCTCCAGGCTCGCCGAGCTCGGCGAACGCCTGTTCGAGCACGAGTACGACTACGCCGACGGTCTCGGCACGAGCGCCGAGCGCGCCGCGAACGGACCGTTCCGGCGCGTGCACGACGGCCTCGTCGGCGGACCCGAGACGATCTCGTGTCCGTCCTGTCACTGGGTCGGCGGCCCGAACGGCGCTGGCGCCGAGACCGACAACGCGCTGCTGGCCGGAGACGGCGACACGCTCGCGAGCGCCGATGCACGCAATCCGCAGGCACTGGTCGCGCTCGGCGTCGTGCAGGCGCTCGCGCACGAGATGACGCTCGATCTGCAGAAGCAGAAGAGCGACCTGATCAGCGAAACCGGCGGCTCCGGCCCGCGCGAAAAACGCCTCGTCAGCAAAGGCGTCGACTTCGGCGTGCTGCGCGTGAACGCAAAAGGCGAGCTCGATGCGTCGGGTCTCGACGGCGTCGACGCCGACCTCGTCGTCAAGCCGTTCGGCTGGAAGGGCACGCGGCCCGACATCGAAAGCTTCGCGACCGAAGCGCTGCAGCTTCATCTCGCCGTCGACAGCGCGACCGAGCTGGGGCAGGGCGCGCTCAAGGCGCTGTCCGCGCATCTGGCGCTTCTCGAGATGCCGATCGTCGAGCCGCTCAACCAGGATCGCGTGCTGCCCGCGGCGGCGACGGGCATGCTGCCCCCGACCAACACCAGCTTCGTCGACGACTTCATCCGCGGTCGAGACGAGTTCCAGTCGCTCGGATGCGCGAGCTGCCACCGGCCGATGCTCCTGCTCCGTAGCGCGGTGCTCGAGGTCGACGGGCTGCCGCCGATCGATCTCGCGCGCGAGATGCGCTCTCCGGCGATCCAGTACGACGAGGCGGTCGGCGGATATCCGGTGTGGCTGTTCAGCGATCTCAAGCGCCACGACATGGGCGCGGCCAACCGCGCGCGTCACGAGCAGCGCGGCGTTGCTCCCGAGATGTATCTTACGCCGCGACTTTGGGGCGTGGCCGACTCGCAGCCGTATCTGCATGACGGCCGCGCACCGAGCCTCGACTACGCAATTGCCGGACACGACGGCGAGGGCGCCGCCGCACGAGCCGCGTACGCCGCGCTGTCGCGCGAAGACAAGGGTGCGCTGCGCGTGTACCTGATGTCGCTCAGGCGCGCACCGCGCGTCGTCGTGCCTTGACGCCGGCCGCGCGCCGCGCGGCTTTCATCCTGGCTTACTTACGCCGGGCAGTGCAGCGTCACTGGCTGCCCCACCGCCTTCTTCAGGACGGTCTGCGCATCGACTGCTGTAACGCCATCTCTGCCGTTCGCGTCACAGACCCGGACGTCGCACGGCTTGGATTCCACGGCGGCATTCAGAACGTACAATGCGTCGACAGCTGTCGGCGCAGGTCGCTTCGGGTTTCGCGGCTGGCCGCACGGCACACGCAGGCAGTCGTCACGGCAGTATTCGCCGAACTCGAAATCGGTCTCTCCGTCGTCGCAGTCTTCCCACGGGTCGATTCCGCCATTCCCGCAATTGCGCTCGAGGGCGCAATCTGCCGGCTGCAGCCCATTTTTCCCCCAGCAGGCAATCGTGCCGTCCTCGTGCAGACCGCATGTGTGTTCCTCGCCGGCTGCGAGACTCACGAATTTCTCATCGGGAGGAGATGCCTCGCCATTGTGGTCATAACCCCAGCACACGGCCGTGCCGTCCTCGCGCAGTCCGCATGTCTGCCATCGGCCGGCAGTGATCCGGACGAACGTTTCGTCGGGTGGCGAGGATTGACCGTGGTTGTCCGCGCCCCAGCACGTGACCTTTCCGTCGTCTCGCAGACCGCACGTGTAGTCGCGACCGCCGGCAAGCTGAACGAATGTTCCCGGCGGCGGCGATGCCTCGCCATCTTCGTTGTATCCCCAGCACTCGGCGGTGCCGTCCTGGTGTAGCCCGCAGATATGCGACGAACCCGCAGTGACCTGCTGGAAAATCCCGCCCGGTGCGAAACTGTCCGACTGCCTCTGTCCCCAGCATGCAATCGTGCCGCTGGAACGAATTGCACATGCATGATTGCCGTTGGCCGCCAGCTCGACGAACGCTCCGGCGGGAGGCATCGGGGATCCGGTGAAGGAATATCCGCCCCAGCATGTAATCGCGCCGGCGAGTCCGATTGCACACTCATGGTAGTAGCCGGCGGCAATGCGGTGGAACGATCCTTCCGGCGGGATCTCTTCGCCGTACAAGCCGAATCCCCAGCAATCGATGCCTCCGTCGAGACCAATTGCGCAGCCGTGCACGTGTCCGACAGCGATCGCGGAATAGGATCCCGGCGGCGGACTGAAAAGGCTCTCGCCCCAGCAGACGGTATTGCCGCCGGCAGTCAGTCCGCACGCATGCAGATAGCCTGCACTCACGTCAACGAACGTTCCTGCCGGCACGGCGAGCTCGCCGTATTTGTTGTCACCCCAGCACACGATCGTGCCGTCGTCGCGAAGACCGCACGTGTGCGAGCCGCCGGCCGAGATGCGCGTAAAGTGATCAGCCGGCGGCACCGATTCGCCGAAGAAGTTTGCGCCCCAGCAGACAACGCTGCCGTCAGCCTTCAGTGCGCACGTGTGCTCTCTGCCGGTGGAGACCTGCACGAACGTACCGGCCGGTGGCGTCGATACTCCGAAGCCGTCCCATCCCCAGCACACGATGGTCCCGTCGATGCGCAGCGCACAGCTGTGTGCGTTGCCCGAAGTGACCTGCGTGAAGTTGCCGTCCGGTGGCGTGGTGCTGCCGCTCTCCGCTTTGCCCCAGCATATAAGCGTGCCGTCGGTTCGCAGTGCGCAGGCATGGTGATAACCCGAGGAGACCTGCGTGAACTGCCCTGGCACTACGACGCCCAGGTGGTCCGCCGTGAAACCGCCCCAGCAGTCGATGCTTCCGTCATCGCGAACTCCGCATACGTGGTAGAGGCCGGAGGAGATGTCCTCGAAGCGTTCTGCCGGCACGTCGCCTTTGCCGTAGCTGGTATTGCCCCAGCACGACGCGCTGCCGTCGGCACGCAGCGCGCAGCTTGCGCTGCCGCCGGCCGACACCTGAACGAATCCGCAGCTTTCTTCGGCAATTCCCGCTCGCACGGATGCGAGCAGTGCAGCCGCGACAAGAAGAGACGCCGTACACAGGCGAGATCGAGTCATGCGGCGACTTAGACTATGCCGTCAGACTCGAAGCAACGACGAATTCGACTCCCGGGTCGAGGAGATCATCAACCAACGCCTTTGCGGTCCGGAAGCTACAACGCCGTGCAGCTCGTGACGCTCGCCAACCCGACCGCCTTGCGCAGGATCGCGAGCGCGTCGGCCGTATCGACCTTCCCGCTGGCGTTGACGTCGCAGACGTTGTTCGCGCACGCCACGAGATCGACCGCAGCGCGCAGCGCCAGCAGCGCATCCGACGCGGTCAGCTCGCAGTCCGAGTTCGCGTCGCCGCACAAGGGATCGACCGACGTCGTCGCGACCGTGCAGCCGCATGCGGCGCCGATGCCGTCGTAGTTGGTGTCTTCCTGCCCCGGATTGGCGACGTCGGGGCAGTTGTCCTCGCAGTCGGGAACCGAATCGCCGTCGCGATCGGACGAGAGCGCTGCGGTCGGAGTGTAGAGGACGGCCTGGCGAACGAGGTCGACCGACTCCCTGCCGGCCCACGCCAGGCCCACCGTGCGGGTTTCGTTCTGGATCCCGGCGACCGCCGTGAACACGCCCGCGCGGCTTTTGCGATACTGCACGAGAACGGTGTTGCTGCCTTCGCTGAGCACGATCTGCCAGAAGTTGGGATACGCAGGAGTGTAGGTGTCGTTTTCGCTCTGCACGATGAGCCGCCGGTGCGGAGCCTCTCCGACGGTCTGGTACCAGAGCGTCGTCTCGTACGTGACGTAGTCGTGCCACAGCGCAACGATGCTTGCAGCCGGTGTGAAGCGCGACGGAAGCGATCGCGGGTAGTACCCCGCGAACTGGTTCGGGATGAAGCTGACGAGCCCCGAGCTCGATCCGTAGAGCTGCGAATACGTCTCGCCGTAGAACTGGAAGTCAAAGCCGATCGGAATGGCATCCGGCATGAAGAAGTGGGCGAGCACGGGCGTGCCGGTATCCTGGATGTCGATGTCCTCGAATACGGGCTCGGTCCCATCGGGCGGCGCCAGCGTGTCGGACTCCGAGTAGCATCCGCCGGTGTCGAGCCTGCCCTGTTCCTCGCAGGCATCGGCGATGCGGTTGCCGTTGCCGTCTTCCTGGCCGGGATTCGGGACGCCCACGCAGTTGTCGCACGCGTCGTCGACGCCGTCGGCGTCCTCGTCGGCGAGGTCGGGATCGCAAACGTCGCCGGTGCCGTCACCGTCGCAGTCGCGCTGCTCCGGGTTGGCGACGGCCGGACAGTTGTCGTCGTCTTCGCAGACGAAGTCCGCGTCCTCGTCGGAGGAGCAATCGAATTTCTCGCAGTCGCCGTCGCCGTCGATGTCGGCGTTGCCCGGCCCGTTGCAATTGTCGCACGCGTCGCCGTAGCCGTCATGGTCGGCGTCGGCCTGGTCGGCGTTTGCCGCCCGGCAGTTGTCGAGGCAATCGACGACGCCGTCGGCGTCGCTGTCGGTGCTCAGTCCGGGCGCGGGGACGAATCGCACGGCGTCGTGTTCGAACTCTACCGGCTCGAACCCCGTGACACGCAGGCCCACCCTGCCGGTCTCGTTCTCGATGCCGGCCGTAGCGTCTTCGTCGCGCGCGTTGCGGTACTGCAGCAGGATCTCGCCCGTGCCTTCCGACAGCACGATCTCCATGACGCGCGTGTTTTCTGGGTTGAAGCAGCGGTTCTCGGCGTCGAACTCGAGCACGAACCTTCGGTTCGGCGCGTCTCCTGTCGTCTGGTACCACACGCTCGTCTGCGCCTGGCACGACTCGTACGCCGCCGCGGCAATGAAGCCGCTCGGCTCGCCGAGAGACGGGATGTAGAAACCGGTGACGTGTGACTCCTGGTCTCGCAGGAATGTGAGCCATCCGTCGCGGTCGACGTAGAGCTGCTGGTACGTCGTGCCGTAGAAGGCGAAATCGAAACCGATCGGTATCGCCACGTTCTGGAACGTCCAGATGTTCGTCACCGGCGTTCCGGTCGCGGAGATATCGATGAAATCGTACGCCGGCTCGCTGCCGTCCGCGGGCGCGATCGTGTCGGTCTCGAAGTAGCAGCCGCCGCTGTCTAGCTGGCCCTGCGGCTCGCACGCGTCGCCGGTTTTGTTGCCGTTGCGATCGGTCGGATCGGCATTGGCGACGTCCGGGCAGTTGTCGAGCGGGTCGCACAATCCGTCGCCGTCGCGATCGGTGGTCCCGAGGCCATCGCAGCCGTCGCACGCGTCGCCGGGGAAATCGTTATCGCTGTTCTTCTGGTCCGGGTTCGCGACAGTCGGGCAGTTGTCGCACCACGAATCGATGCCGTCTCCATCTTCGTCGTAGAAGTCCGGATCGCATGCGTCACCAACGGCGTTGAAGCCGCAGTCGTGCTGGTCGGGGTTCCATAGGGTCAGGCAGTTGTCGACCGGATCGCAGCGGCCGTCGAGATCGAAGTCGCTCACGCCGAAGCCGACGCAGTGGTCGCATGCGTCTCCGAAATGGTCGTTGTCGGTGTCGATCTGATCGGGATTGACGACCGTAAGGCAGTTGTCGACGCCGGAGCAGACTCCGTCGCCGTCGACATCGGTATCACCATCGCCGACGCAACTGTCGCAGGCGTTTCCGAAACCGTCCTCGTCGTCGTCGTCCTGGTTGTAGTTGGCGGTGCCCGCACAGTTGTCGCACCGGTCGTCGACGCCGTCGCCGTCGGTGTCGACCGTGTCGGGATCGCACGGATCTCCGATGCGGTCGGAGTCGCAATCGCGCTGGTCGACGTTGACAGCCTGCGGGCAGTTGTCGAGGCAGTCGCGAAGACCGTCGGAGTCGGTGTCGGCGATCAACTCCGCGGTCGGAGCGTAGCGAACTGCCTCGTTGACGAGGTGCATCTCCTCGGGTCCGCCCCAGCGCACTCCGATCGTTCCGGCCTCGTTCTCGATTCCGGCGACGATGGTGTACCGGGTGGTGACGGATGGATACTCGACGAAGATGTCGCCTGTCGATTCGTCGAGAATGAGTTGCCATTGGCTGTGATGACTGGAGTCGAGAACCACGTCCGGGAACTCGAGCACGAACTGCCGGTTCGGCGCCGATCCGCGCGTTGCATAGAAACCGTAGTCGACTGTCGGGCCGGCCAGCGGCGCGATGACGGCATACGGTGCATATGCAGATGGCAATCCGTTCGGGTGATCCCACGGCTGGTCGTCGAGGAAGCTAACGAACCCTCGCGTCGAGACATAAACGGTGGAGTACGTCCTGCCGTAGAATTCGAAATCGAATCCGAGCGGAACCGGATCGCACTTCGATGCATTGATGCACGACAGCGGCGTACCGGTTTCCGCAATGCTGTCGAACGCGAATACCGGTTCGTTGCCATTCGGCGGCGCAATGGTATCGAAGACGGCGTAACAGCCGGCGTTGTCGAGCCGTCCCTGCACGTCGCAGACGTCCCCGGTCCTGTTGCCGTTGATGTCGGTCTGGTCGCGGTTGGCCAGCTCCGGACAGTTGTCTTCGTTCGCACAGATGCCGTCGTTGTCGGCGTCGGCGTAGTACGGAGCGACGTCACCATCGCACGCGTCGCCGATTTCGTCGAAATCGCAATCGAGTTGGAAGACGTTGGGTACCTGCGGGCAGTTGTCGTCGTTGTCGCAGCGCTCGTCGCCGTCGGAGTCGGCGGGGCCCTGGTTCGCGCAGGTATCGCAGACGTCGCCGAATCCGTCGTGTTCCTTGTCCTCCTGCCCGGGGTTGGCGATCGCGGGACAATTGTCGCACGCATCGGCCACGCCGTCGCCGTCGCCGTCGATCGTATCCGGGTCGCACGGATCGCCGATAAAATCGTGGTCGCAGTCGTCCTGGGTCGGATTGAAGATGTCAGGGCAGTTGTCCTGCTCATCGCAGGTGTCGTCGCTGTCCGCGTCGGACGGCCCGTATCCGAGACAGGAATCGCATGCGTTACCGAACGGATCGCCGTCGCTGTCGGCCTGGTCCGGGTTGGCAAGATCGGGACAGTTGTCGCAAAGCACATCGACTCCGTCGCCGTCGGAATCGACCGTATCCTGGTCGCACGCATCGCCGGTGCCGTCCGCGTCGCAGTCGGACTGCAGCGGGTTGGTGACGAGCGGGCAGTTGTCCGTGCCCGTGCACACCGCATCTCCGTCCTCGTCCGACGGACCATTACCGGTGCAGGTGTCGCACGCGTCGCCGAAGCCATCGCCGTCTGCGTCGGACTGCGTGGTATTGGCGATTCCCAGGCAGTTGTCGCACGCATCGCCGATCCGGTCCGCGTCGCCATCGGTCGAATCCGCATCACACACGTCGCCGATTCCGTCCTGGTCGCAATCGTTCTGTTCGGGGTTCGCGTCGGCGGGGCAGTTGTCGAGACAGTCGCGAATGCCGTCCGAGTCGGCGTCGCCGGTCATTGCTTCGGTCGGCGAGTAGCGAACCGTCTGGTCGGCAAGATGGATCGGTTGCCAGCCGGCCCATTGAAGCCCGATCGTCCCGTCATGGTTCTGAATTCCGCCGCTCGCAAAGAACCGATCGTGGACGGCGCTGGCGTAGTTGACCTCGATCCGGTTCGTGCCTTCGTGCAGCACGATCTCGAAGGTCACCGTCGTGTCGAAGTCGTTGCGTAGCGCAACGTTCAGGAACTCGACGATGAAGCGGCGATTCGGGGCGTTGCCGAGAGTCTGGTAGATCACCTCTCCAGTGCCCGGGAACAGATTCGTCCACAGCCCCGCGATGAGCGTGGCTGGATTGGTGAATCCGGGCAGACGCCCGCCGTAGCAGCATCCGGTCGTCAGCACTCCGTCGAACTGAAGGAAGCCGTTACTCGACAGCCACGCGTGCGTGAACGTTTTTCCGTAGAGCTCGAAGTCGAAGCCGAGCGGCAACGGATCGGTGAGCTCCTCGTCGCCGAGCTCGAGCTTGGTCCCCGTTGCAGCGATGTCGGTAAACGTGAACTGCGGCTCGCTGCCGTCCGGCGGCGAGACCGTATCGGACGCGGTGTAGCAGCCGCGGTTGTCGGACTTGGATTGCGGCTCGCACGCGTCGACGAGCAGGTTTCCGTTGACGTCGCCCGGCTGCGGGTCGGGATCGAGCGGGCACGCGTCGGCGCCATCGCAGAGCGCGTCGCCATCGGTGTCGGCAGCGCCCGGCCCCACGCACGTGTCGCAGGGGTCACCGAACGAGTCGTCGTCCGCGTCGTCCTGCGATTCGTTGGCGATGCCCGAACAGTTGTCGCATGTGTCCACGAAACCGTCGTCGTCGCTATCGGTTGTCGTGCGCGTGCTTCCGATGAGCCAGCTCGCGATTGCGGCCGCGACCTCCTTCCCTTTGGCGGAGTTCCGATCGATGCGAAGCATCGCCACGACGATCCGGCCAGCCGAGCTCTTGCTCGCGATCAGAACGGGAGCGTTCGCGCGCGAGACGGCGAGCACGTTGTAGTCGGGTGAGGCGTGCGAGAACGTACCCGGGATCGAGCAGGACGTGCTGGAGAAATCGGACGGAACAAGATCGGGAGACGGTCCCGTGATGATCGGATGCCGAAGCCCGATGTCGGTGAAGTCGAGGGAGCTCAGGCAGTTGTCGGTGTTGGGCGATTCGACGTCGCCCGGCAGCCAGGACACGTCCTGGCCGGAAAACGTGGGAACGTAGAGCCCGACACCGGATGCCGCGAGCCTCGTCACGAGCGGTTTTGCTTTGGCGACGAACTCGGAGTCGACGCAGCCGAATGCGATCACATCCTCCGCAATGGAACAGCCTTCGACCAGCATCTGATGCGACGTGATGGAGCGAACCGAATCCCAGCCCGGCCATTTATTGATCGCCGGTATGTCCGAGAGGGGGCAGTTGTCGACGACCAGGAGGCTGGCGGCGAATGCGGCCGATGGTGCAACGAAAACGAGGATCGCGAAGAGCGACGCGGCGGCCCGGGTCTTGAAGGATTTCACGGAGGTCAACTAACGGACGCGCGGCCTACACACAATATCGGTGGAAGCGCTCTTCCCGGAGCCGGCTTTCCCTGCTTTTCTTCCAGGTTATGAACGGTCTCGTGACGGGCGCTCCGACATTGCCGATGGTGGTCCGGGAAGACGCAAGCACGCGGCGACTGGCCAGCGCGTACCCCGGCGCTTTGAAGCAAAAAGGGCTGCTTCTCGTCGCTGGGCTGTTCGTTCTGCTCGCCGCACTGCTGGCGTTGTTTCAGCCGACGCTAGCCCTTCTCGCGCTCGTCGGGGCGCTGGTTGTTCCGTTGACGGTGGGAGTGACCGCCGCCGCCCTCTCGTTGTTGCGGAGATGGTTTCCGCAGCGCTGGATCATCGATGACAAAACGATCCGCCTGCGCGGATACCAACTGATCGGCACTCTGCCATGGAAGGACATCGTCTGGTGGAGCGTTCGTCCAGTCGAAGGCCTCGATGCCTACCGGCAGCTCGTAGTCGGTTTCCGTGTCGATCGCTTCAGCGAGAAGACGACCGACATCGTCGTCGCGGCGGAGCTTGCCGAAGCGCTCGACCGTCTGTTCCAGACAAAATCGGCAGGAGAGAAGCGTCTCTGAGCAAAAACGCCCCTGAGAAAGACGCAAGACGTTATCGGAGCCCCGCCAGAGCGGCGAGATTCGCACGCGTGCTAGGATACTCCGAGCAACAGTACGTCCGTCTTGCACTGCAGGATTCACTGCGACGGGCGGGATTGTCGTACACCGTCGAGATTCGCGCGGTCTGATCTGCCTTGCGGTGAGGTCCGATCGGCTGTAATCCGATCGGACGAGGTAGCGGCATGCGAAAAATGATGACGACCGTAGCGATTGCCGCGATGCTGCTGAGCACCTCGATCTCGCTCGCCGCCGACCCGGTCTGCGGCGACGTCAACGACACCAGCACGATCACCGCCAGCGACGCACTGCTGGTGCTCAGGAAGAGCGTCTCCCAGCCGGTAGACCTAGACTGCTCCGCTTTCGACGAGCAGCTCGCGGCTTGCGAGGCATCGCTCGCAGGACGCAACGCCGACCTTGCAGCGTGCAACACCAGCCTGCTCGCGAAGAACGCCGAGCTGGCCGCGTGCCTCAGCGCGCCGGTCTGCGGCAACGGCGTGGTCGAGGACGGCGAAGACTGCGACGTCGGCAGCCTGAACTCGGACGACTGCGTCTCGCAGGGTTTTGCGGGCGGCACGCTCGACTGTTCGCCCGGCTGCATCTTCGACACGACCGGCTGCTACGCGCTGCGCTTCGATGCATCCGGCAGCACGATCATCGACCATGAGACCGGGCTGGAGTGGGAGAAGAAGACGACAACCGTTTCGAGCGGGGAGAACCCGAACGATCCGCACGACGTCGACAACACTTATGCGTGGACCACGACCGGCACCGCGCCCGACGGCGATGCGTTCACCGATTTCCTCGCGAAGCTGAACGGCGGCGGCTCGCAGGATGGACTGACGACGACCGGCTGCTACGCCGGCCACTGCGACTGGCGGCTGCCGACGGTCGAGGAGCTGCTCGGCATCGGCGCGATCGGCCCGGCGTTCCAGCCGGATGCAGAGGATGCTTACTGGTCGGCCTCGACAAATGTCGGGACGAAGACGATGGCCTGGTATGTCGACACCGACGACGGCTCGTCGCAGTCGAGCTCCAAGACGACCGCCCGGTTCGTTCGCGCCGTGCGCTCCGGCGTGTAGAGCGTTCGCCTCGCCGTGCGCGAGTTGCGCGCTCGACCCGGCGTCTTCACGACATCACGAGCACCGCGCTTCCGTCGATCCGGTCGGTCTTCAGCCGCACGAGCGCCTCGTTCGCATCTTCGAGCGCAAACGTCGTCACGCGCGGGCGAATGCCGGCGGCCGCGGCCTCTCGAAGCAGACCTTCACCGTCGTTACGCGTGTTCGCTTCGACCGAACGAAGTTTTTTCTCGTGGAACAGGCAGCTCTCGTAGTCGAGCGACGGCACCGGCGTCATGTGGATGCCGGCGAGCGCACACGTGCCGCCCTTGGCAAGCGCACGCATCGCCACTGGAACGATCTCGCCGGCCGGCGCGAAGACGATTGCGCTGTCGACCGGCTCCGGCGGAACGTCCAGCGTCGCGCCTGCCCATTCGGCGCCCAGATCGAGAGCCAGTCGCTGGTGGCTTTCGCCGCGCGTCGAGACGAACACGCGGTGGCCGCGGTGGCGTGCAATCCGGAGCACGATATGCGCCGACGAGCCGAAACCGAACAGCGCGAGCGTTCCGCCCGGTGGCACTTCCGCCAGTTCGAGCGCGCGGTATCCGATGATGCCGGCACACATCAGAGGCGCTGCTTCCGCGTCGGAGAATTCGTCGGGAATCGCGTAGGCGAATCGTTCGTCGACGAACGCATATTCGGCGTATCCGCCGTCGGCGTGCCAGCCGGTGTAACGCGACGACGGGCAAAGGTTCTCGCGCCCGCTCTGGCACCACCGGCAAACTCCGCAGGTTGACCGCAACCATGCGATGCCGACGCGTGAGCCGGCAGCAAACCGGCGGGCGCCTGCTCCGCACCGCTCCACGGTTCCGACGACCTGGTGGCCGGGGACGATCGGAAGCTTCTGCTCGGCAAGGTCGCCTTCGATCACATGAAGGTCAGTGCGGCAGACTCCGCACGCACGCACGCGCACCAGAATCTCATGCTCGGCAGGCGCGGGGAGGGGCGCATCAACGAGTCGAAGGGGTTTCGTCGCCGCGTCGGCAAGTTTTTCGAGAATCATCGCACGCATCGACATCATCCTGGCTGCGGCGAGCGCGATCGAAGTTTCTTCGATGCGGTCTGCTTAGTCCGCGCGATCGGTAGCCAATGACAGAGTTGGGAGGTTCCCGTTCAAGCTCCGGCCCAGACCGTCCTGATCCCGAGTTCCCTGGCAGCCTTCGCCATCACCGTGTCCGACGTCAGCAGCCCGAGTCCATCGAGCTCCGCCACGGCAAGGTGGAGAGCATCGAGACTTCGCAGCCTTTGCCTCGTCGACCACAACTGGGCGCCTGCGTGATCGAAGTGCCGGCGGTCGACATCGATCGCCCGAAACAGTCCGGTGACGACGTCGCGTCGAAAAGCGTCCAATGCCGACTGTGCCTGCGTCCTGGACAGCTCCTTGTCGTGAACCTTGCGACGAAGCGCGGCGCTGGCCTCCGTCACCACGAGGGAAGAAACCATGCGCTGCCTTTGAGTGCGCAGGGCGCGCTCGGCGCGCTCGCTCTGATCCTCCGGCACGTAGTACGCGACTACCACGCTGGTATCGCAATAGACCGCCGTCATGCACGTTCTTCGTCGCGCATGCGTACGACCGTGCTGCGGCGGGGTTTCGCCCCTTTCCTCAGCATGGCCTTGCGCTCTTCGGTACGGTCGGGAAGCGTCACCGCACCGCGATCGGTCGGCACCAGTCGCGCTACCTCACGGCCATGACGGGTTATCGTCACAGAGTGTCCGGACCTGACCTCGGCAAGAAGGTCGGCCAGGTGGCTACGGACATCGCGGATACTGACGCGGCGCATGGCGGGACCTCCTGTATGTACACGGAAAATGTACACACCGGCCTCCCGAGGAGCAACGGCGGGCGCGATCGGTCTTCGCTGGGAAACAGCGCCCGGGTCCGTGAAGGTAGCCCCTCCATGATCCCTGCTTAGTTCGGTTGGTGGGACTGAGGCAATCACGCAGATGGAATAAGGCGCGACGGTTCTTCGGTCAGTCATCGCGCCGGAACGCTCAAATGTCCCCCGTCAGCGCGTGTTCGTTCGACCAGGTTTCTCTCGACAGCAGCGAATCGGGCGCGCACGATTCGCGCGTCGACCTCAATCTCGTCTGGAACAAGGAGACTCGTCGTGCGCGCACAACTTCTCACCTCTTCCATCCTTCTCGCTCTGGCTGCTGCGATCCCCGCTCACGCGGCGAGCTCGACGTCGACGCCGGCGATCCGCGTCGTCCCGCCCGACGGAATCTGGTGCGCCGTTACCAATGTTAGCACCAAGCCGCTCGATGTTTCCGTCGCGACCGTTGGAGAGAACGGCAGCGAGCTGAACAACAGCGGCGTCGTCACGGTGGCGCCGGGTGCGAGCGTGGGCAACGCGGCCTCGTCACCGAGCATCACAGGCTTCGTCTATTGCCGTGCCAATGGGCAGCCGAGCAAGAAAGTTCACGTGACGACGTGTCTCGTCACGGCCAATACGATCGTGAGCGGCAGCGGAGAGTGCCTGGCCACGACGACGTCGCCGTAGCGCGATTGCCGCGCCGCGCGGGCGCGGTTGCGGCGAGGTTCCGGACCGGAACGGCGGCTAAGGCTCCCCACTCCACCGACATGTTGGCCGCTTCGGCCGACTCGCCTGCAATGCGGCTTACCGCACCGCCTCGACCTTCCTGTCGTTATTCCACATGAGCGTCGTGAACTCGGCCTCCCAGCAGTCGACGTTGCCGGCGGTGTTGGCGACGAGCTGCACCCGCACCGGTGCTGTCAGCGGAAGCGCCGGAAGCGCGAGGCTTTTGCTGAGCGCTTTCGCACGAACCCTGGCTTCGCCGGCCATGCCGGCGCGAAGAACGATCCGGCGCATTCCGTCGGTCAGGCCGGCCCGGTCGAAATAGCGGAAGCCGTCCGGTGTGGTCGTCTTCCAGTGGCTGCCGGGCGGAACCACGAGCTCGACGACGGGCAGACCCGCTGCATAAACGCAGAGCGTGATTTCCGTCGAGCCCGATACCGGATTGCCGAGGTCTTCGAGGCCGGTTGCTTCGCCGTCCTTCCACACGAACTCGAGGGCTTTGGCGGAAGTATCTCCCACGTCCCTCATGCGGATGCGCGCCCGCGACTGATCGCGGCAGTCGCTGCGCGGCACGGGTCCGCAGATATCGACAGACGGCAACGTCGTCGTGCTCGTGGAGGTCGTCGTGGACGTCGTCGTGGACGTGGTCGTGCTCGTCGACGTGCTCGTGGTTGTGGGGATCGTGCTGGTCGTCGTTGATGTCGTGGTGGTTGTCGTCGATGTCGTGGTCGTTGTCGGCGGGCAGTCCACACGGTCGAAGACCGCCAGTCCGTTGCTCCCGTATCCTCCGACGTAGACGCTCTTGCCGTCGTCACTCGCGGTCATGCCGACCGAATCCTGCATTGCGACTCCGACCGTACAGCCGTCGCTGCCGGTCCGGTTCACGCAGCCGTACGCGCCGGGCTGCTGCGTGATCTCGCCGTTCGTCATGTCACGGTCGAAGATTGCGACACCGTCACTGTCCTCGAATCCCACGTATACCGCCATGCCGTCGGAGCTCACCACCACCGAGCGCGGCGAGACGAGACCGTGCCCATCGGTGCACAGCCCGAAGGAGCCATTGTTGCTGATGCATCCGGCGTGACCGGGCTTCTGTGTCAGCTCGCCGGTGGCAACGTTGCGGTCGAACACGGTGATCGCGTTGCTGCTGCCGGTAAAGCCGGCCACCACGTAAAGGTTCTTGCCGTCCGGGCTGAGCGCGCCGTTGATCGCCAGCACGAGCTGCGATCCGTCCGTGCAGGCACCGCCGCTGCCGTCGTCGCTGATGCAGCCGGCGGTCCCGGGTTTCTGCGTAAGCACACCGGTTACCGTGTTGCGGTCGAAGATCGCGATCGCATTCGAGGTCACCGAGACCACGTAGACGCTGGTACCGTCGGGGCTGATCACGATGTCATTCGCACCGGACACCGCGACGCCGTCGGTGCATCCTCCCGCGCCGTCTTCATTGATGCAGCCGCTCGCACCGGGCTTGCGGACAAGAGTGCCGGTGACGGTGTCGCGGTCGAAGATGACGATCCCGTCACCGGTCGTAACCACGGCATAGAGGTTTTTCTGATCCGGGCTCAGCCGCACGTTGATGACACCACCGCTGCCGGTGGCGCAGCCTTCGGCGCCGTCGGCATTGATGCAGCCCGCGGTGCCCGCTCGCTGCGTGAGCTGCCCGGTCGATGTGTTACGGTCGAAGATATCGACCCCGTTTCCGGAACCTACGTACGCGGTCGTAAAGTCTGCAGTGACCTCCACTCCGCGCGCGCCTTCCAGGTTACGCACATCCGTACAGATGCCGCCGGACCCGGTGTTGCTGAGACATCCCGCGGTTCCGGCAAGCTGCGTCAGCGCTCCGGTTGCCGTGTTGCGAGCAAGCACGACGATCTCGTCGCTGAACTCCATCGTCACGTAGACAGTTTTGTCGTCGGGCGAGATGCTGAGCACGCCCGTGTGATCGATCGCCACCGCAGCTGTGCATCCGAGCGCTCCTCCGGTTTCGACGCAGCCCTGCGGCAACGGCTTCTGCACGAGGCACGCGCCGGCACCGGCGCGAATCGGCATGCAGAGGATCGCCGTCACGGCGGCAAACGCACAGAGATTGCGTGTTGGATTCCCCTCCGTCCGTACCATGAAGACCTCCCCCTCGGCCACCGTTGGTCGCGGCGGCACGTGCTGTTCCTAGCAAAGCGATGCGGCCGTGGCGAGGCGTACACCGACATCGCGCGGCCGGTCCGATCTGGTGTAGAGGCGAAGCTATCCGTGGGGATTTCCGCCGGAGCGTCGCGAACAGTCGCTGGCGCGATGGCAGTCGCCTTGAGCAAGGCGCCGTTAGAGAGTCCCGCCCAACCCTCTCTCTGAACAGTAGAAACGTCCATACGTGTGCTCACGGTAGCGCGGCGACTCGTGTGCCGCCGAGGTCATGGGTTTAACACGTACAGATCAATCACCCCGACCCCTTCATTGCCACCCACTGGTTGCCTCAGCGATCCGATGAGCAATGCCGGCCGCCCTTTGCCGTCGGGATCCGGCGCGCGCCGTATGTTCCATCCGAACCAGCTCTCGGCACCGTCGCCGGTCCAATCCGCAAGCACGTCGCCGGTCTTCCCCGAGCGAATGTCCACGCGCCCGACGCGGTCCGCGCCGCCTTCGCGATGCCACGGCGCACCGATCGCAACGTCGTCGACGCCGTCGCCGTCGACGTCGCCTGCGCTGATCACCATGCGGCCGTAGTACTCGCCCGGCTGCTTGCCGCTCCACTTGCGAAGCTCTTTGCCCGTGACGCCGGAGAACACCTGCACGAATCCGGGCTGCGTGCGCGTGGTGTCGCCGCTGTATGCGGACGAGATCGCGATCTCTCCGCGGCCGTCGCCGTCGAGATCGCCGATCGATGCAAACATCTCGCCGAAGCCGGTGATCGGGTCGGGACTGTCCCACTGCCGCAGCAGCGCGCCCGTGTTCGCAGACAGCAGAAACACCGCACCGCGAAGATCGGTCGGCGACACGCCCTGGAAGTCTCCGATTGCGACATCGTCGTGGCCGTCGGCGTCGAAGTCGCTGGTGCGCGCCACGTACCAGCCGAATGCCCAGCGCGGCGCTTCCGGTTCGTACATGCGAAGCACCGAGCCGTCCTTGCCGCTCAACAGATAGACGCGCCCGCCGTCGCGAAACGGTGCGCCGGCAAAAAGGTCGACGATGCCGTCGCCGTTCTGGTCGCCGGCAAGTGCCATGTCCCAGCCGAGCGTCTCTTCGCGCTTGGCGATCTTTCGCCACAGCACTTCGCCGGTCTTCGGCGAGCGCGCCGAGATCACGCCGTGCTGCACGCCGTCGAGCTTTGCCTGCGGCGCAGAGATGACGACGTCGGCCAGCTTGTCGCCGTCGAGATCGGGAATCGGAATCACCGACTGGCCGAACATTCCGCCTTCGAGCACGCCGTCCCATTCGCGCAGCTTCGCGCCGGTGGCGCCCGACCAGATCATCGCGACGCCGTTCTGGTAAACGTTGTCCTTGAGCTTCCAGCGCGAGCCGGCGGCGATGTCGGCTTTGCCGTCGCCGTCCACGTCGAGCGGATCGCCGAAGCGGAAGCCGAGCTCGCCGTTGGGAACTTCACCGGTGATGCGGCGCGCGAGGCACCAGCCGCTGCCGGCTTCGCTGCACGGCGGGACGGCAGCGGCTTGCGATGCAATCGCGAGGATCGCCGCGAGTGCGAAGACAGTGGAGGAACGATTGCGCAAAAAGGTCATAGAGTCTGATTGAGTCTCCGGGGTCGGTTTTGCCCGTTAGAGTTGCGGAGATTACGTGGCTTATTCTCCGCATGCGTTGCGTTGAAACCTCAGTCCTGCGGAGACTGCACGTCATTCCTCGCAGGAAGTGCGAGGCGCGGCAATCTCGCCGACGCGGGAACATTCCCCGGGGAATGTCGGTGCGAGGCGACGCGCGAACATTCCCCGGGGAATGTCGGCGGATGGCGGCCGCGCCGTCAAACGAACAATCACTGGACGCGGTTAGGGCGATAGCCGCTGGTCTTACGGCTTCGATTCACCGATACTGCTCGCCTGCCTGCCGACCCAGAGGCTGTTCTGTCTCTCGGTCCCCTCGTCCTTTCGTCCTCTCGTCCTGCAAGGAGAATTTGAACATGAAGCGACAGTTTCTGATCGCAGCGGCTTTGTCTGCTGTTCTGAGCCTTGGCAGCATCGAGACACGTGGATGATCGCCGGATTTCGGACGCCAAGGGGGGAAATATGAATCGGATCTTTTTTGTCGCGGCCTTCGTGCTCGCGACCACGGCCGGACTGGCGCAGGCGGCCGACGTCGCCATCGTCCCGACCAAGCTCCTCATCGTCGACACGACCGCAGCCGGCGGCAACTTCAAGGTCGTCGTGGTCGCGAAAGATCCGGCTGTTACGAAGGGGACGGGCACGGACCTGACGATGATCTCGGCGTCATTGCGCATCGCCTACGACGAAGCTGCCGGCGAATTCGCGATGCCACAAGGCGCGGCCTGGGTGAAGAACACGGTTTCGACGAGCAAGTATCTGCTGAGCACTGCGCCCGACGGTGGTCCGGTCAAGCTCAATCTCATCGAGTCCGGCAAGCTCCTCAAGTTCAAGGCCGTAGCACCCGGCGAACCAGCGCTCGACATCTCCGCAGCTCCTGTCGGAGAGGTGTCACTCAGCGAAACGATCGTCAATGGTGACGAAACCACCCGGCTCTGCGGCAAGTTCTCGTCCTGCACGTACAAGAACATTGCCGGCGGCCTCGGCTACAAGATTGTCTGCACGGCCGGCGAGGCCGATCCTGGCTGCTCCGCGTCCCCGGCATCGACCACGACCACGATTGCACCGACGACAACCCTCGACGCACCGACGACAACCCTCGACGCACCGACGACGACGCTCAACGTAACGACCACGACCCTCGACGTAACGACGACGACGCTGGACGTGACGACGACGACGCTGGACGTAACGACGACGACTCTGGGCGTAACGACGACGACGCTGCTTTTCTGCGTCCCGGAGACGACAGACAACTGTTCCACCGGGCAGCCGGGCATCTGCGATGCAGGAACGCGAGTTTGTAATCCGGCCGGTACGGCCTACGGATCCTGTACGCCGCTGACGACGGGTTACGCGGAAATCTGCTTCGACGGACTCGACAACGACTGCAACGGCGTCGCCAACGACGGCTGCGTCTGCCAGCTGGGCACTCCGGAAAGCTGCAACACCGGTCAGCCCGGTTTTTGCGCGAACGGCACACGCATCTGCCTGGGCACGAGCTGGGGCGCCTGCACTCCTAACGCGCCCGTGTCGCCGGAGGTCTGCGATTTCCTCGACAACGACTGTGACGGCGAGACGGACGAAGGCTGCATCTGCTCACCGAACTCGACTGCCGTCTGCAGTACGGGCCTGGCTGGCCTCTGCGACGTCGGACTCGCGACCTGCAGCGCAGATGGCAGCGGTTACGGCAGCTGCAGTCAGCTCCTGTTCCCGACCGAGGAAAGCTGCGGAGATAGCGTGGACAATGACTGCGACGGCGAAGTCGACGAGGACTGTACGACAACGACGACTACGACATCGACCACGATTCCACCCGATACGACGACGACGACGACGACAACAACGACCAGCACAACGGTGACGGCTTGTGTTCCCGTCATGGCGCCGCCGGCTCTGGCTGCGGGCACCTTCATCCGCTTCACGCGCGGCGAATCGCAACTCGCGAACGACGTCAATTTCTATGCCGACCCCGAAGCCAATGCGCTTTCCAACGCCGACCCGGCGGTATTGGATGCATCCAACTTCATCGATCCTGCCGTTTGCGGTTCCACGGCCGCCGATCTGGACTTTCATTGGGAGGTCCGATACCCCTCCACGTCGGCCATCACGAACCCCTATACCCTTGCAGGCATCACTGGTTACCGCAGAGTCCGCCTCGAAATCGGCGCGAACACACTGATCGGTCAATCTGTTCCGCCAGTCACGTTCAGGCTCACCGCAACCTCGCGGCTGACAGGGCTCAGCAGCACGGTCGATATTCTTTCGGAGCTTTCAGAGTCGACTATGTCCCTGACCGTGTTCAATGCCTGCAAAGGCCAGGTGACAGCGTGCCCTACCTGCATCTGTAATTCGGCTCTGGCGCTGCCGGCGAACGAACCGACCTGACGGTCGGCGTTTCGCGGAGCGCGGCACGAAGAGTTGAGGATCGTTGGTCTCGCCGACGCGCGAACATTCCCCGGGGAATGTTGGGGGATGACGGCCGCGCCGTGAAACGGACAACGTAGCTTCACTGGACGCGAACTTGGCAATCCACGCATGTCGCGGGAGGGCAACATCTCGCTACGATCATGCTTCGACCTTCCGCTTGCTTGCAGGCGTCCTTCCGAGCTTCATGAATGGCTTTTCGATGGCGAAGTAGGTTGCGGCGGCCAACGTTAGTGTTGCAGCAACTGCAAGCCACCCCGCAAGTGTCGGTGAACTGGTCAGATGGCGGCTACCGAGCTTCACGATCGGAAAGTGAAGAAGATACACGCCAAAGCTGATAGCACCCAGAAAACGGAGCGGCGCCAGAGACAGAACGCGGCGCATGGTTCCTTCTCCGTGCATCGCAGCAATCAGGCATACCGTCCAGAGCGCGCCGAAGCGCCCTGGCTCAGCAAAGAAGCGGTTATGTAGAACCTCTTCGCCGGTTACCCATGACCAGACACTCGGGATGTGGAGCAGCACGATTGCCATGGCAAGCCATCCTGCGCCTTCGACAGCCGTTCGCGCTCTCGAGCTCAAAGGGCCCAGCATGGTTTCGATCGAGTCGTGAGCCCATGCGGCGAAAACGCCACCGAGAAATGCGGGGAGCGTTCGCCACAGCTCCGCCGGGAATGTCGAAGGAAAGAACGACTTGATACCGCTGACCAGGCCGATGAGCAGTGCAGCGGCTGCTACCAGGATGGCTGGTCGATGTGGCAGCGCAGCACCGGCAAGCACGATCAGAGGCAGCAGGGCGTAAAAATAACACTCTATCGGAATGGTCCAGAACACTCCGACGCCCGCACGAAGCATCAGGTGGTCGACGACGCTGTCGAAGGTCAGACGATCCACAAAGTCCGCGCCAAGAAACGACGCAAGACAGGTTGCCAGCAGAACGACGGAGTAGAGCGGGTAGATCCTGAAGAATCGTCGCTTGAAATATTGCGTCCAGACCTCCGCGCTGTGGAGTGCGTCGGGGCTGTTCTTCAGAAGCAGCGACGTGAGCAGATAAGCGCTCAGCGTGAAGAAGAGACAGACGCCGTAAAATCCCGACCCCGCGAGGTCGAGCCCCGGGAATAGGGGAACCCGGAGCTGGCTGAGGTGCGACACGACCACGAACGCGACGGCGAGACCTCGCAGGCCGTCGAGGCATGAAACGCGTCCCACGCGCCGAGCTTGTCACAGGGCCGGTCCTGAATCACCGCGGCCGCGTTGACACCCACGGTGCTACAGTCGTGGTCGACATCTGTCGACGATCTGGCAATGGGTACGCGACTTAGATCGGGCACGACTGGGCCAAGCGGTCGTTGGGTTCGATAACGTGTAGATGTTTTCGACAACGGGGATAGACAATCCATTGCTTTGCACAGCCGCTGCAGTGGCAGCATGGTAGTCTTCAGCTACATAGTGCCCATGCTGATTTTGGCCGAAACGCCTGACGCCATTACAGTTCTGATGGCGGCTGCGGCCCTCGCCACAATTCTCCCCGCGGTTGCTCGCTTGTACCGCTGGCTGCGCCCGGAACCGGGCGCGCTTGCGCCCGTCGTCGTGGCCACGGTGGACTGGGAAAGCTACGTGATCGCTCCGGACGTGAAGAAGCAGCTGCGGGAAAGCGTCCCCTTGGAAGACTTAGTCTCATGGGAAAAGCGGCAGCGAGAATTTCCTTCGGTGAGTTCAGATGAACTGCTGGAGCGTTTCTCGCGATCCTTCACCTCCGCCGAAGCGATCGCATCCCGGCAGACTAGATACTTGTATATACGGTGGGAACTCGAGCTGGCCATCGTTGTTCGTAACGACAGCAATGTCGTCGCCTCTGCAGCGAAGCTGCTTCTGCCTGGAGACGGCGTAGCAGTAGTTTCGAGAACAATTCTGTTCAGAGATTCCCCGCTCGTAGAATGGAAGGGTGAGATTGCGCTTGGAGACATTCTTCCAAACTCAGCTGTACGCCTACGAGTGTGGAAAGCCGATCTTTTCTTCGACGCCACGCAGTTGAGCCAGTTTGCCGTTGTCTATGATGGAGGGCTTGGGAAAGTCATCAATCAAGAGATGACAACCAGTCCGCAATCATGGTTTGGTCTGGGCACACTCTTTTGGATCTCAGTCGGTGGACTTGTTCTTATGGTTCTCTCGTTGGTCGGCCTATTTCTCTTTGCCAGCCATTGAGCAATCGCATACTTGGCTCGACCGTCTGACCCCGTCCCGCGATTCGTATGCTGCGGTGCGGAGGAGCTGTAGCGAAACGGGATCAGCAGACTGAACGAGCCGATCCGATCCGCTGCTCACGCCAACGTTTCACCGATCCTCATTTTTCGCGCACCTCACCGATGGTGACGTCAGACTTGGAACACCTCATCGCTGCATGACGTACCAGTCGATCACCCCGACCCCGTCCTTGCCGGCCATCGGCTGTCGCAGCGAATCGATCAGCAACGCTGGCCGTTTCTTGCCCTCGGGATCCGGTGCGCGCCGAATGTTCCATCCGAACCAGCTGCCTGCGCCATCCCCGGTCCACTCCGCGAGAGCTTCTCCGGTCTTGCCGGATCGAATGTCCACGCGGCCGACCTTGTCGGCGTCGCCCGCTTTGTGCCACGGCGCGCCGACCGCGAGATCGTCGACGCCGTCGCCATTGATGTCGCCGGCGCTCGTGATCATGCGGCCGTAATACTCGCCCGCCTGCGTCCCGGTCCAATGGCGCAGCTCTTTGCCGGTGACGCCGGAGAACACCTGAACCTCGCCGGGTTTCGACCGCGAATCGTCTGCGCTGTACGACGACGCAATCGCGATCTCGGTGCGACCGTCGCCGTCGAGATCTCCCATCGACGTCACCATCTCGCCGAAGCCGGAAACCGGGTCGGTGCTATCCCAGCGGCGAAGCAGTGCGCCTGTGTTGGTCGACAGCAGGAAGACCGCACCATGCGTATCGCCCTCGGATTCTCCCTGCATCGCGCCGACGACAAGGTCGGGATGTCCGTCGGCATCGAAGTCGTCGGTGCGTGCGACATACCAGCCGAACGTCCAGCGCGGCACTTCGGGCGCATACATCCGGAGCACGGAGCCGTCCTTGCCGCTCAGCAGATAGACGCGGCCGCCGCTGTTGGCAGGCGAGCCGACAAACACATCGACTGCGCCGTCGCCGTTCTGATCTCCGGCGAGCGCCATGTCCCAGCCGAGATTCTCTTCGCGCACGGCCGTCTTCTGCCACAGGGTTTTGCCGGACTTGGGCGAATGCGCGGAGACGACACCGTGAAGGACGTCGTTTTGCTTGGCTGTCGGCGCGGCGATGACGACATCGGCAAGACCGTCGCCGTCGAGATCGGGAATCGGAACGACCGAGTGGCCGAACATTCCCTCGTTGATCGTCCCGTCCCACTCGCGGATCTTCGCACCGGTCGCGCCCGACCAGATCGTCGCGACGCCGTTCTGGTAGACGTCGTCCTTGAGCTTCCAGCGCGAGCCGGCGGCGATGTCCGCACGACCGTCGCCGTCGGCATCGAGCGGCTCGCCGAAGCGGAAACCGAGCTCACCGTTCGCAACATCGCCGGCAACGCGACGTGCATTGCACCAGCCGGTACCGGCACCGCTGCACGGCGGGACGGCCGCGGCCGGCAACGCCGCCACGAGCAGCGTCGCGAGCGAAAGCGCGATCAGTCGAGAGAACGGGATCAGAACAACCGGCGCCGGAATCGAAAGAAGCAGAGGAAGAACGAGGCTGCGCCGGCGGTGCGAGTGCACCGCCGGCGCCGTGATCATGAGTGGCAGCAGGCGACCCAGTGCATGGTGAGGCAGTTTCGACCTCCGGGGTTACCATCCCCGCCCAATACGAGAGCACCCAGCGCACCGGTGGCGTTGGTCAATGAGACAACGTCGCCGCCGACTCCGAGATGACCGGTGTTGTAGACCCACCGCGGGTCGCCCGACGCGGGGCTCTGGGCGCACTGACCGGCCGACGGCCTCGCAGGATTGACTGCCCACAAATCCGTCACCGTGTTCATCGCCGTGTCTTTCAGGCCCGTCATTGGCGGGCCCTGCGATACGACCAGCTCAGGATAGCTGCAGACGTGAGCGCCCGCGAAGTTGGAGGCGCAGGCGGCTTCCGCGGCCGGAAGACCAGCCATGAGATTGTAGTTGAAGCGTCCGGCAGTCTTGGTCAGCGCGCCGACCACCGTTCCGAGCGTCGTCGTCGTGGTGGTGCTCGTAGTGGTCGTTGTCGTGCTCGTCGTGGTCGTCGTCGTCGCCACCGGCAAACATCCCGGCGGCTCCGCATCGCACACAGCCTGCGCGCACTCCTTGCCCTGGAACTTCTTCTCGTCGTCGGTGATCACGTCGGTACCCGTGCAGTGCATGCAGAAGCGCGAACCCCCGGGGCCGAACTGCACGGACGCGTTTACGGTGTTCTGCGGGAAATCGTCGGCGAGCGTGAACGTGACGCCCGAGCGGATCTTTACGAGCAGCTTGCCGTCGGAGATCTGCGCCTGGTTCTTGGTGTCCGGATTTTTGTACTTCCAGCCATTGCCGTTATCGAGCCAGAGCTCGCTGTCGGCGGTCAGCACGTAACAGAAGTTGTCGGTCGCGCTCCAGACGTGAACCGAAGCTCCATTCAATTTGGGATTGTCTGCGTCCGTGTACTGGATGTTCGACACGTGCGAGAAGAGCTGGATCTGACGCTTGGTCGCGTCCGTCGGATGATCCTTGATCGAAAACTTCTTGGTCAGCAGGTCCTCCTCGGCCGCGGATGCGCCGCTGGCGAAGATGGCGATCACGAACATTGCCGACATGGCTGCGAGACTGATTCGTTTCATGAGTTACCCCCGAGTTGCCGCCTCGGGACGGCAGGAAATCTGAAGAATGCGCGATAGTCACTGATACCTCTCCCCGGTGTCAAGGCCGCACCCGACGTACGGGCCTGCCGGCGTGGCGCGGGCCTCGGCTCGCGTTCGGCATTGCGAGTGTCGCAAGTCCGGACCTCATGCGTCCTTAACAGGCAGTCACCGATTGCGAACCGGCCCTCGCGACCCGCATCGCCCGTCTGCTCTCGACCGCGCCGCGGCTGCTCCCGGCCCGAGCGCCCGCTCTTCCCGTCGGAACGGTTCCCGGGCTATGGTCGCGGCCTATGACATACGATCCTTTTTCCCGTGGCCCCCATGCGGTTGGTGTCCGTACCGTTGACCTCTCTGACGCATCGCGTTCGCGCTATCTGCCGGTCGAGCTGTGGTATCCGGCGACAGCTGCGATTGCGGGAAAGGACGTCGACGAGTCCACGATGGACCACTACGACCTGCTGCCGGGATTTCCTCCTCTGAAGCAGAAAGCCGTGCGCGGCGCCGAGGCAGCCGATGGCCGCTGGCCGATCGTGATGTTCTCGCACGGCTTCGGCGGACATCGCCGCCAGTCGACGTTCCTGTGCACGCATCTCGCGAGTCACGGCTACGTGGTCGCGGCGCCCGATCACACCGGCAACACCGTCATCGACATGGCGCAGATGACGCTGCAGGTGATGATGGGCGAGCCGATGCCGGAAGTGGAGCCGATGATCACCGAGCTCATCAAGGCGCGGCCGGCCGACGTGAGCTTCGTGATCGATCGCCTGCTCGCCGGCGACATGGGCATCGCGCCGTCGTCTCTCGAAGCCGACCACATCGGAATGTCGGGCCACAGCTTCGGCGGCTGGACGACGCTTATGGTCACCGGCGGCGACCGCCGCATCCGCGCTGCGCTCGCGCTCGCACCGGCCGGCGGCAAGAGCCCGCTTCCCGGCGAGCTGCTGACAGCCGCGCTCGATTTCTCGTGGGGACGCGACGTGCCGACGGTCTACCTCGTTGCCGACAAGGATTCGCTGCTTCCGCTCGAAGGCATGCACGAGCTTCTCGCGAAGACCGGCGGCACCAAACGCATGTTCGTGCTCGAGAACGCCGACCACATGCACTTCTGCGACGACGTCGAAGGCACGCACGAGCTGTTCCGTTCGATGCCGCCGCCGGGACCGTTCGCCGAGATCGCCAAGGTGCTGCCGGCTGCGAGCGAGCTCTGCCCCGGCGAGCACGCGTACGACTTCAACCGTGCGCTCGGCCTTGCCCACATGGACGCGGTGCTGCGCGGCAGCGAACCGGCTGCGGCGTTTCTCGCCGGAAACGTCGAGAAAGCGTTCGCGGATCGCGGGGTGAAGGTGATCGCGGTCTGAGCATGGCGGGCGCGGGAGAAGACGGACGGCTCTTCGGAACCCGCGAAGAGCTTCGCGCTCGCAACGCTGCGCTTTCCCGTTACGAGCAGTGGCAGCTTGGTCGCGTTGCGGTGATGCGTCCGGATCAGGCGATTTCGGCGGTTGCGGCTTTGTACGAGCTTCTGCCGGCTTCGAGCCGCGACAGGCCATTCGATCCCACCGGCGTCGTGACGATGCACGAGCGACTGGCCGCATTGTCACGATTCGCCGCCGCCACGTGAACTCGCAGGAAAGGGCGATCGCGGACCTGGCGCGCCTGCTCTCGGCGGCGGCAATTCCGTACATGCTCATCGGCGGCCACGCCAATGCGATCTGGGGTGAGCCGCGCGCGACGCTCGACGTCGATGTGACGATCTGGGCGACCGAGCATCAGGCAGAGCACGTCGCCGCTATTCTGGAACCGGCCTTTCAGTGCCTGGTCGAACAACCCGTCAACTTCGTTCGCGATGTTCGGGTGCTTCCGTTTCGCTCGCTCGACGGCGTGCGCATCGACGTCATCTTCGGTCTGCTTCCGTTCGAGAAGATCGCAATTGGCCGCGCACGGCGCGTGTCGATAGCCGGATGCGATGTTCAGGTCTGCTCTCCCGAGGACCTGATCCTGATGAAGGTCATCTCGGAAAGGCCGCGCGATCTCGAAGACGCCCGAGGCGTCGTCCTCGCGCGCTACGAAGATCTCGACTTCGACTACCTCGATCCGCAGATCAGCGAGCTTGCGGAGTTTCTCGCGAAGCCGGAGATGGCCCGGCACTGGTCGCAGTGGAAGCACGAAGCGAAAGACAGGCGCCGCGCATGAACTTCTCCCTCCCCGACGACGTCGAGACCATCCGCGTCGAAGCCGAGCGTCTCGCGTCGGGGTTCGACGACGACTACTGGCGCCGGCACGACGCGGCGAAGGAATTTCCGTGGGAGTTCTATCGCGCGTTCGCTGCGGGCGGCTGGCTCGGCATTCTCGTTCCCGAACAGTACGGCGGCTCGGGGCTCGGCGTGCTCGCGGCCGGCACGCTTCTTCATGCCGTCGCTTCGAGCGCGGGCGCGATGAATGCGGCGTCGACGCTTCATCTGTCGATCTTCGGAATGGGGCCGGTCATCCACCACGGCTCCGAGGAATTGAAGCGCCGCGTGCTGCCGCCGACGGCGACGGGCGAGCTTCACGTCTCGTTCGGCGTGACCGAGGACGATGCGGGCACCGATACGTCGCGCATCCGCACCACGGCCGAACGCAGCGGCGATCACTGGGTCGTAAACGGCAAGAAGATCTGGAACACCAAGGCGCAGCAGGCCGAGAAGATCCTGCTGCTGACGCGCACCACGCCGCGCGAGGAGTGCGTGAAGCCGCTCGACGGCATGACGCTGTTCCTTGCCGACCTCGACCGCAGCTGCTGCGAGATCCGCGAGATTCCCAAGCTCGGCCGCAACGCGGTCAACTCGAACGAAGTGTTCATCCGCGACCTCGTCGTCTCCGATGCCGACGTAGTTGGTGAAGTCGGGCGCGGATTCTACTGCCTGCTCGACGGGATCAATCCGGAGCGCATCGTGATTGCGGCCGAAGCGGTCGGCATCGGGCAGCGGGCGATCGACTGCGCGGTTCGTTATGCGCGCGAGCGCGTGGTCTTCGGGCGGCCGATCGGACAGAACCAGGCGATCGCGCATCCGCTTGCCGACTCGCACTCGGAGCTCGAGGCGGCCGACCTGATGTGGAAGAAGGCGGCGTGGACGTACGACCGCGGCGAGAACGCCGGGCCGCTTGCGAACATGGCCAAGCTGCGCGCGGCCGAAGCGTCGTTTCGCGCGTGCGACCGCGCGCTGCAGACGTTCGGCGGCTTCGGCTACGCGACCGAGTACAACGTGGAGCGCTACTGGCGCGAGTCGCGCCTGATGCGCATCGCGCCGATCTCGCAGGAGATGGCCCTCAACTACCTCAGCGAGCACGTCCTCGCCCTCCCGAAAAGCTACTGATGCCGAAATCGGGGACAGACACCGATTACGGAAAATCGGGGACAGACACTGATTTCGGAAAATCAGTGTCTGTCCCCGATTTAGCCGGCGACCCGCAATTTCCCAAGGGAAAAATAAATGTACCTGGTCCCATTTATCCCGATGCACCGCGGGCGGCGGTGGGGGCGCTGGTGATGCGCGACGGGAAGCTGCTGGTGGTGGAGCGGGGGAAACCTCCGGCGGAAGGGGTGTGGGCGCTTCCGGGCGGAAGCGTCGAGCTTGGCGAGACGCTCGCCGAGGCGGCCGAGCGCGAAGTGCTCGAAGAGACCGGAGTGGTCGTGCGCGCCGGTGCAGTCGTTCACGCGTTCGATGCGGTGGTGCGCGACGACGACGGCCGCGTGCGCTTCCACTACGTGATCGTCGATCTCGCCTGCGACTATGTCAGCGGCGAAGCAGTCGCGGGCTGCGATGCGCGCTCGGCGCGATTCGTTTCGCGTGAGGAATTCGCCACGCTTCGCTCGAGTCGCGCGACGGTGGACCTTTTGAGGCGCATCACGTCGTTCCTTTCTGCGCCCGAAACGACCGATGCGCCCGACGCAGACAGCGACGACGCGTCCGACTGAACTCGACAGCCCCACCTGCTGCAAGTAGTCTCGCCGCGTGCATGCTGCTTTCGCCGTCCCGGGCGCGCGCCGCGCTCACCGCCGTCACCTCGTTGTTGCGACTGCCGTCGTGCTTGCCGCCTCGCTGGCCGCAGCAGGATGCGGCGGCACGATGCGAAAGACTCCACTCGCGCCCGCGCCGTCGCTCAGCCAGCTTGCGCCGTCCGACGAGCTCTACGAGCTGTCGCCGGCACGCATTCACATCCGCCGCCTCGGCCCCCAGGCGCTGCGCCTGCTCGCTCCGCACTGGAGCCGCCTGCGCGAGAGCGACCGCAAGATGGTCCAGCTCACGCTCGTCAGCACGCTCGCCGAGGCCCGCATCGCGCCGTTCGTGCGCGCCGAGCTCAAGAAAGCGTCCGACGCGCACCCCGACCTTGCGGCGGCCGCACTGGCGTGGCTGAGGACCCCGATCGGCTACGACGTGAAGTTCTCCGAAGCCACGGCGTGGAGCGGCGAGAAATCCCCGGAGAAAACCTTCTACTCCGACGTGGCGGAGATCCGCGAGAACCGCATGCCCGAGGTCCGCATGGAACGCATCCGGCGCCTCGCGGCAGTGACCGGTGCGCTCGAGAAGACACTCGACATGACCGAGGCTGTCGGCAAGGTGGTCGCGCGACTCGTCAACGTTGCGATCGCCGATCGTAAGGCGCTGCCGCTCGCGACGCTCGAGGCCGAAGTCGACCGCGAGCGGCGCGTGCCTGCGGTTGCGGCGGCGTACGAGCCGGTCGTCAACGCGTCGCTGCTCGCGCGCTGCCGCGATCTCGACCTCGATCAGCTCGACCAGTACATCGACTTCTCCAAGTCGCCGGCCGGCATGTGGTACCACGACACGCTGTCGGCAGCGCTGGTTGCCGGCATCGCGCAGGCCAGCACCGACGTCGAGGGCGTGCTCGACGCCAACGCGCACTCCGACAAGCCGGCGCCGGAGGTCGGCGGATTCGATCTCGACTCGCTGCTCGTTCCGCTGCCGTCGGGTCGCACGATCCGCCTGCTCGCGCTCGCGCAGAGCGGTCCCGAATCCGAGCCGTCGGTGCTGCTTCGCTACGAGACGACGCTGCCGCTCGACAACGCGGCCGCGGTTCGCAGCGAAGCGAGCGAGGTCTGGGACAAGCTTCGCGGCCAGATCGAATCCGAAGGCGCGACCGCAGCCGTGCTGCAGCCCACGGGATCGGTCAGCGGATGGGTTTTCCCGTTCGCGTCGTCGCGCAAGTTCGCGTGGCGCAGAAGCGAAGACGGAAACTGGACGCCCGCGCCGCAGACGGCCGGTGCGCTCGAGCGCGAGATGTTATGGAGCGTTCCGCCCTGACGGCGGATTCGTCGAGCCGCGCGCAGCCGGCGCGCGTCCTGCCGGCGCCGCCATGTTTCCACGAGGAGCACCGGCGGGCGGTTGCCCGATTCCACGCGCAGCACCAGCGGCCGGCGCCGGCCCGCCCGCAGCGTTAGCACCAGCCGCCGGCGCCGCGCTGCGCGCAGAGTTCGCACTCGCACCACGCGCAGCGTTAGCACCAGCCGCCGGCGCCGCGCTGCGCGCAGGGTTCGCACTCGCACCGGGCGCAGGGTTCGCACCAACCGCCGGCGTCGCACCACGCGCAGCGTTCGTGGCCGGCACCGCTCCGCGCACCGCACCGGGCGCGGGCTTCGGCGGTCTTCTCTCCGGACCGGCTGCAGCTTTCGGCGCGCTGCCCTTGTCGAATCCCGAGGCCACTCCGATCCTGCGGCTGAACACGCGGATGCGGTCGCGTGCCAGCACAGCGGGCGTGATGTCGATGTACTCGGTCATCAGCCACGTCTGGAATCCGGGGCGCAGGCCGCGACCCGCGAGGATGATCTCCGGCATCTTCTCGTTGCGCAGCGGCCGCCACGTCCTGGTGTCGAGCTCGACGGTCTCGCGTCCGAAATTTCCGACCGGCGTCCAGTTGTCCCTGTGGTTGAAGCCGATCAGGTGCACCGCGCCGAGTCCCCAGACGCTGCCGCGATGATCGTAGTAAAGATTGACGAGGCGCGCCTGGGCGTACTGCGATTCGAGGTCGTTGCTCGCATTGAAAACCGCACGCGCAACGTCGGAACGCGCTTCGGTCGCGACCCACGCGGCGAACGCAGCCGTGAGCACGCCGATCGCGATCTTTCCGCCCGGGTTGTGCCGCAGCCACGAGAAGATCCAGCCCGACGCGATCGCTCCGGCGACCGGGAAGTACGGCTGCGCAAGCAGCATGTCGGGATGCGCCTGGTGATCGATGAACGTGAACGTGGTGGCGAGCGCCCCTCCGATCCAGAACGCAAACAGCCCGGGTCTTTCGCGCACGATCGCGAACGCACGCGCCGGTCGCACCACGGCGGCCAGCAGCGCGATCGCACCGGCCACCAGGAACAGCGTAGGCAGCGGATGCGGATAGTGCTCGAACCCGCGCGACTCGGTCACGAAGAACCACAGGCTCTCGTGCCAGTCGATCGGCTTGTGCGTGGATCCGAACGCGAGCAGCTCCTGGTGGATCTGCGCTTCGAGCGCACCGTGGAGCGCGAACCACGCTTCGTACGCGCCGAGCGCGAGCAGCGCGCCGGCGATCAGCATCGCGACCGATTTCCACGTGGAACGGCGGTCGACGAGGGTCGCAAGGCCGCACGCGGCCAGCACGAGGGCGGCCGGCTGCCAGCAGAGGAACGCGCACATGCCGAGCACACCGCACGCGAACGGCCTTCGCCGCGCGCACGCGAGATGCGCCGCGAGAAGGAACACGACCATGTACATCTTCGGCTGGAAGCCGGTCGCCGACTCGAGGAACACGCCGTACAGCACGAACGTTCCGGCCGCACCGACGAGAACGGCCGCGTCGAAGAGCGGAACTTTCCCGGTGCGCTGCCGCACGTCGAAGCCTGTGAGCTCGGCGGACAGCAGCCAGATGAGGATCGCCGAAATGGCAGCAGCGGCGACGCACGCGGCGCGTCCGGCAATCACGTCCGTTACGCCGAACGTGCGTCCGACGGCGAGCGCGGCGCCGCCGATGATCGTCGGCAGCTGCGTCTTTACTTCCATCTGCGCGACGTGCGGCGGAACGCCCGACGCGCAGCGCTCGGTCATGTAGAAGTAGAGCTGGTCGTCGGCCAGGATCGGGCGAGTCCAGAAACCGTGCCCGTAGCACATCGCCCACGTCAGCGCGCAGAGCAGGGCGGCGAAGAGAGCTTTCATCGCTCTGCCGCCTCGTCCGCCGGCGGAGCCGGAGGCTGCCGGAGCGCCGCGACGGTCGCCGGATCTCCGTAGCTTTGCGCGAGAAGAAGCGCAGACTGCCCGAGCCGGTCGACGGGGGATGAATCGGCGCCGGCGGCGAGCAGCTCTTCGACTACGCCGGTGCGCCCGTACCACGCGGCAAACATCAGCGCGGTGCGCCCGGTTGCGTTGCGCGCATCGATCTCGGCGCCGGCTTCGACAAGCCGGCTTACGATCGGGCGGCTGCCTGCGGCGGCCGCGGCCATGAGCGGCGTCCACTCGTCGTACGGCCAGCGCCGTACGCGCGCCGACGGATTGGCGTGTTTGCGCAGCAGCAGCGCGACCAGGCCGTCGTCGCCGTGCGCGGCGGCATAGAACAGCAGCGTCTCGCCGTGCGAATCGGGTGCATCGATCGCCCCGACGCGCTCGAGCAGAAGCAGCACGTTGCGCCCCTGGGCCATCTTGCCGGCAAAAGCAGGGAGCTTTGCGGGATCTACGCCTTTTCCTGCCGGGTTCGCGTCGGCGGCGAGCAGAATCGCGATCGTGTCTTCGTCGCCGCGCGCCACGGCAATCGCGAGCGGCGTCCCATAATTTTCACGGGCCTCGTTGACGTCGGCGCCGTCCTTGATCGCGTTCGCGACGATCATCGGACGGCTGTGGCTGACGGCCTTGAACAGCAGCGTGGTCTGGAACGAGCGCTGCTTTGCAGGGTCGCCGAGCTCCTCGAGCATGACCGGTGCAAGACGCGGCGCCGCAAGCGCAACCGCTTCGGCAGCGACGTCGGCAAACGTTTCGGACTGCGCGACCAGCGGACCGATCGGCCGCACCACCAACGAGATCATTTCGCGGCTGTCCTTGTCGCTCGCCGCGTCGGACGGCGTGCCGCCGTCGCCGGTACGCGGCACTTCGCGCCCCGAGAGCACGCCGCTTTCGACGAGACCTTCGAGCACGGCGCGCGCCTTCTGCGGATCGGTGAGCACCTTGCTGCCGCGTTCGAGCAGCAGCTTCGCCGACGACAGATGGCCGTTCGCGACCGCGAGTGCGAGCGGCGTTTTGGACGGCCCCGCGCCGGCATCCGGATCTGCACCGGCATCGAGGAGCATGCGCACGATCGCGTCGTTGCCGGCACGCGCAGCCCAGCCGAGAGCGGTCGCGCCGCGTGCGCCGGGCTCGTTGATCGCGGCTCCGTGGCGAAGCATCAGCTGAACGCCGCTCGCGTTGCCGGCCGCTGCGGCGGCGCCGAGCGGCGTCGCATCGCGCTTTCCATGTCCGTTTACCGCAGCACCGCCGGAGACGAGCTTTTCGAGCTGCGCCGTGTCGGCGGCGGCGCGCACCAGATCGTCGGCGGACGCGGCGTGGGCCTCGGCGTGCGGGGCCGCGGGCTTCGCGACATCGGCGGCCGATGCGGCGTGAAGCTCGGCGGACGCGGCAATCGGCCACGTGGCCACCGTTGTGATCACGATGGTGGTCGCGATCGCGCTCTTCGCAACCGCGGCGATCGCGATCGCGATCACGCGCGCGGTGGCGGCGAACGTTGCTGCGGAAAGAACGGCGATAAAACGAGGCATGTCGGCTTCCGGTGCAGTCAGGTCTGGAACTTTCCGAGCACCGCCGGCTCGGCGAGCGGCTGGAAGCGCTCCATCGCATCGAGGAGACCGGCCGCATCGGGCGCGACCAGCACCTTGGCGCGGTGCTTCGGCTTGAGGAACCCTTCGTCCACCGAGTGGTCGAGCATCGACAGAAGGTGACCGAAATAACCTCCCACGTCGAGAAGCCCGCACGGCTTTCGATGAATGCCGAGCTGCGTCCACGTGAGCACCTCGAACCATTCCTCGAACGTTCCGATCCCGCCCGGCATCGCGATGAAACCGTCGGAGACCTCGGCCATCAGCGCCTTGCGGGCGTGCATCGAATCGACGATCTCGAGGCGCGTGATGCCGTGGTGCGCGAGCTCCTTGTCGGCAAGGCCGCGCGGAATGATGCCGGTGACTTCGACGCCGCGCGCGAGCGCGGCATCGGCGAGGATTCCCATCAGGCCCACGTTGCCGCCGCCGTAGACGAGCCGTATGCGGCGGCGCGAGAGCTCGTCGGCGAGCGACTCGGCGGCCTCGGCGTACTCGGTCCGCGTTCCGACCGACGAACCGCAGAAGACGCAGACTGCGCGTATGGCTGTTGGCGGGCTTTGCATGGTTGCGCCGAACGTCGCTTCGCAGCGGTGACTGGCCTCGTGGCGTTGCGCGTCGCCGCGTTACAGCGGGCGGCGCTCGCGCATGATCGGCGGCTGCATCGACCACATCACGCCGCCGGTCAGTCCGCCGTCGACGACGAGCGCATGTCCGTTGACGAACGACGACTCATCGCTCGCCAGCCACAGCGCGGCCGACGCGATGTCTTCGGGAAGACCGGCGCGGCGGATCGGCTGGAACATCGCGATCGTCTGGCGCACGAGCTCGAGCTTTGCGTTCTCGTCCATCGAGTCGTCACCGAACGCGGAGCCGAGAAGCGGCGTAGCGATGCCGCCCGGGCAGATGCAGTTGACGCGCACGCCACTCTCGCCGAGCTCCATCGCGACCGTCTTCGTAAGCTGGATGACCGCCGCCTTGGCCACGGTGTAGACGTGCGGCGCATATCCGGCGCGCAGCCCTGCGACGCTCGACGTGCTGATGATGCTGCCCGAGCCCTGCGCGCTCATGACCGGCGCCGCATGCTTGATGCCGAGGAACACCCCGCGCAGCAGCACGCCGACGGTCGCGTCGAACTCTTCGACCGGGATTTCGGCGATCGGCCCGGATGTCCCGCCGTAGCCGGCGTTGTTGAAGATCGTGTCGAGCCGCCCGTGCTCGGACACCGCCAGATCGATCATCGCCTTGACGTCGGCTTCGCGCGCAACGTCGGCATGAACGTAGCGCGCCGCGCCGCCGTTCGACGAAATCTCGTCGGCGAGCTTGCGGCCGCGATCGTCGTTGATGTCGGCGAGCACGACGCTGGCCTTCTCGAACGCGAACAGCCGCGCCGTGGCCTCTCCGATTCCACTTGCCGCGCCCGTAATGACCGCGACCTTCCCTTCGAGTCTTGCCATGTTTCCTTTAAAGTCGCGCACTTGGAAAATGGTACCTGGTACATTTTCCGGTGCGGTGAAGCTGCCGGCCGCTATAGCATGGAAGGCGGGACTGTCATCTGGTCGCCTCGCCGGCGATGCCGCGGCGGCGCAATCACGAGGCAAACCGTCGTCATGAGGAACTATGTCGAATGCAGATGACCACGATCGGCGCACCCGGGCCGAACCGTTTCATGCCGGCGAGATGGCGGTGCACGAGCGCTACGGCATCCGCGAGCGCATCGAGGAGGTCGGCCGGGCGGTCATCCGCGACGCGATGCCGATGCAGCATCGCCAGTTCTTCGCCGTGCAGCCGATGCTGTTCGTCGGAAGCCTCGACGGCGCGCGCCGCCCGTGGGCATCCGTGCTGGCGGGGCCGCGCGGATTCATCGCGGCGCCCGACGCAACCACGCTGCGCGTGAATGCGCTCCCCGCGCCGGGCGATCCTCTGTCCGCCAATCTCGAAGTCGGGGCGCCGCTCGGATTTCTCGGGATCGAGTTCGCGACCCGCCGCCGCAACCGCCTGAACGGCACCGTCGAGGCGCTCGACGCAACAGGCTTCACCGTTCGCGTCGATCAGAGCTTCGGCAATTGCCCGCAGTACATCCAGGCTCGCGACGGTGTGTGGGCGGCCTCGCGGTCTGGCGAATCGCCTGCGGAAACGTTCGCGCACCGACTCCCGGATGACGCCTTGGCCATCGTCCGCCGCGCCGACACGCTGTTCATCGCATCGGCGGCCGCCGGCGCCGGCGGGACAAAACCTGCGGTCGGCGCCGACGGCGTCGACGTCTCCCATCGCGGCGGCAAGCCGGGCTTCGTGCGCGTGACCAGCGGCGAGGCCGGCGACGTGCTGACGCTGCCGGATTTTCGCGGCAACTTTCTGTTCAACACCGTCGGCAACCTGGTGAGCAATGCCGTCGCCGGAATCCTCGTGCTCGATTTCGCGTCCGGGGACCTGCTGCAACTGACCTGCACGGCCGAGGTCGTCTGGGACGGGCCCGAGGTGGAATCGTTTGCGGGTGCGCAGCGGCTCGTAAAGCTCACCGTCGATCAAGGAATCCATCGGCGCGCGGTGCTCGCGGGAAACTGGAGCGCACCCGAGTACGCGAGCCAGCTCGAGGCAACCGGCGACTGGGACGAAAGCACCAAGCGCTGAGCCGCGCGTCCGCGGCGCGGTGAAACCTGCCCGGGAAGCTTGTCCCAAGTCGCGCCGTATGGCACCTGTTTTCCATGACATCGCCGGGTATCCGGCAAAGGGGGGTTTCATGAAAAAATCGATCTTTTCGGTATTCGTCACGATGGTTGTATTCGCGATCCCCGCGGCCGCCGTTGCAGGCGGGAAGCCCGCCGGGGCGTCCTGCCACGTCCACAAAAGCTGCCGTAGCAACCTCTGTGTTCGGTTGCAGCCGAGCGACAAGTTCGGGGTCTGCTGCAGCCCGCAGGATTGCGCGGAACTGGGAGCGCAGTGCGGATTCATCGACAACGGATGCGGCACGGACATCCAGTGTGGCGACTGCAGCCCGGGCGACCAGTGCGTGAACAACCAGTGCGTGGCCGGGACGACCACCACCACGACGACGAGCACCACGACCTCGACGAGCAGCACGACGTCGACCACTTCGTCGACGACATCGACAACGATTGCCGGTGCGTGCCCGAGTGGTGGACAGCTCGTCGGCGGCTTCTGCTGGTATCTGAGTGCGGCCGGCGCCAGCTGCGACGCCACCTGTAGCGGCGTGGGGCTTGTCTACAACGACGCGACACGCACCTACGCGGGAAGCGACGGTGCGTCGTTCGCCGATTGCAACTCCGTGCTGGAAGCGCTCGGCACCGAGGGCACGCAGTACGGTGACGGAACTTGCCTCGATGGCATCGGCTGCTTCTGGCAGTCCTTTGGGATCGGGCGAGTGCGCTGCACGTCCCCGACGACGACCGGTTCGGCATACGATACCGAGGGCACTGCACTGCGCGCGTGCGCCTGCGACTGATGCAGAGAGGATGAAGGCGTAAAGAGCGGACTTCGCGCGGTACTGCATTGCGGTACCGCGCGAATCCGCCGGCTCGGGCGGTCTTCCGTAACGCGCCTTACTTCGTCGATTCGAGCGATCGCGGCTGCGTCGTCGCGAGCCATTCCACCATCGGCAGGTGCTGGCGGCCGATGAAAAGCTCGCCGCCGGCGAGATACGCCGGCACGTTCCAGACGCCTTCGGACGAAAGCTGCTCGCGGCTCGCGTCGAGCTCACGCGGTCCGTCACCGGTCACGTACGCGCGAAACCCGTCGGCATCGGGACCGAGGCACTTTTCGACGAAATCGACGTCGGCCTCGGCGTTCTCGCGCCAGATGCGGTCGAACACGCGCTCGACATATTCGCCGGCGCGTTCACGAGAGCGGCGGCGCAGCCACAGCAGGCCGAGCGACGCCGCGGTCGCGTCGGTGCTGCGGTGGGCATCATCGATTGCGAGGCCTCGCGACGCGGCATAGCGGCGCAGCTCGCTCGCGACATACTCTGCGCGCATGCGCAGGTGGCGTGCGCTGCGATCGTCGTTCGACACCGTCATGCGTGGCCGCGTGCTCGCGACTGCAGGAAACGGAAGCCATTCGAACATGGCGCCGAGCCGCGACTCGAGCGCACGCGTCGGAGCGACCGCGAGATAAGAAGCTGCGCAGTTGAAATCGATCGCGACGCGCACCGGTGACGTCATTACGCAGCGCTCGTTTCGCGCGGATAGACGATGTCGGGCGCGGGCCCCCGGCGGCCCTCGAGGATCCAGCCGATGCGCGGAAGATGCTCCCGGCCCCAGTAGTATTCGCCTTCGACCACGTAGCCCGGCACTCCGAATATTCCTGCGTCGAAGATCGCATGCTGCTCGGCGAGATACGCGGGGCGCGCCGCGTCGGCGTGCGCGGCAAATCCTGCGACGTCGGCCCCCGATTCGCCGAGGACGCGCTCGATCACCTCGAGCGACTCGGCATCGAGCTCGCGCTTCCAGAAGCTCTCGAACGTGCGGTCGAGAAAGCGCGCGAGGATGTCGTCGCCGTGCGCCTTAGCCCATTGCATGGCGATGCCTGCAAGCGTGGTGTCCCAGATCTTTACCGTGCCGCGCAGCGTGAGGCCGCGCATTTTCGCATAGCGGCGCGCGTCGCCGTAGGCGTACTTGACCCACGTCCACTGCGCGGCGCTGCGCTGGCTCTCGGCGACGTTGTCGCCCGAGTCGAGCCGCGCCGATCCCGCGAATGATGGAATGTCGAGCGAGAGCGGTCTCCAGTCCACGGCAATGCCGAGCCTGCGGGCAAGCGCGCGAGTCGGATCCTTTGCGAGGTAAGCGTACGGGCTCTTGAGGTCGACGTAGACGATCAGCGGGCGATCCGATCGCAGCGGATCGAAGCGACTCGCATCGGATGACGATTTCTGGTCCGCATTCTCGCGCAAGGTCCGTACCTCCGTTCTGTCAGACGACGAGGCTCCGCTCGAGCGCATCCGGATTCGCTGCGCCGCACAGTGCCATCGCGATGTCGCACTCGTCGCGCAGCATCGCGAGCATCCGTTTGACGCCGCGATGTCCACCGGCGGCGAGCGCCCAGACGACGGGACGCCCGACGGCAACGGCACGCGCGCCGAGCGCGATCGCCTTGATCACGTCGGTCCCGCGCCGCACGCCGCCGTCGAGATAGACCTCCGCGCGCCCGTCGACCGCGTCGACGACGCTCTCGAGCACGTCCATCGTGGCCGGCGCACCGTCGAGCTGGCGACCGCCGTGATTCGACACGAACACGCCGGCCGCGCCGTGCGCCACGGCCAGACGCGCATCATCGGCGTGCAGGATGCCCTTGAGCACGATCGGAAGAGACGTCATCGCGGCCAGCTCGGCAACGTCGTTCCAGTCGAGCGACGGATCGAGCAGGGATGTCACGTACGCCGCCAGGCCGGATTCGGGCGCGTCGGGAAACCGGTCGAGCCCGACCGCGGAAAAGTTCGCGAGCTTCATGCCCGGAGGCAGCGAAAACCCGCTGCGCACGTCGCGATAGCGCCGGCCCCAGACCTGGCCGTCCACCGTCAGCACGATCGCTTTCGCGCCGGACGCTTCGGCCCGCCGCACGAGCTCGGCCGTCAGCCCGCGATCCTTGTAGATGTACAGCTGGAACCAGCGCGGGCCGTCCGCTGCCGCCGAGATTTCCTCGATCGAAGCGGTCGCGAGCGTGCTCATGATCATGAGCGTTCCGGATTCGGCGGCGGCGCGCGCGGTGGCGAGCTCGCCGTCGTCGTGCGCGAGCCGCTGCATCGCGACCGGTGCGATCATCACCGGCATCGAGACGGGACAACCGAGCACGGTCGTCGAAAGCGTGCGGCCCGAAACGTCGCGCAGCACGCGGCCGAGAAGGCGCACGCGTCCGAACGCGTCGCGATTGTCGCGAAGCGTGACTTCGTCGCACGAGCCGCCGGCAAAATAATCGTACGCCGCGGCCGGCAGATGCTCGCGCGCAATGTCTTCGAAATCCTCGAGGCAGCAGGTCTTCACGCAGCGACAATTGAAGGAAGGCGAAAGCGGAAGCAAAGCACTGCGGCGGACAGCGAGACGGGTCGTTTCATTTCTGCTTTGCCGTTGGGGGCGGGGATGGTTTTTTGGCTCTTCGCGGGTTGGTGCTTCGAGGTCCTGAGCCGCGCGCAATCAGCCTGATTTCCGGGCCCCGACCAAGACCGCCTGCACGAACACCGGCGACGTCTTCACGGAGCGGCCGCCGTCCCCCGACATTCCCCGCGGAATGTTCGCGCATCCGAGAGATTGCCGCGACATTCCGCGCTTCGTGTATCCGAGAGATTGCCGCGACATTCCGCGCGGAATGTTCGTGCATCGGCGAGATTGCCGCGCTTCGCATCCATGAAGGCGCGGCCAAAGTCGAGGTCCGCCTGATACTGGTTGTGTGCTGCGCAGCGCAGCTCGATGTTCTCGGGCGTAGGAGGTCCGCCCATCGCGAAGGGGGCTCTGTGGTGGAACTCGATGTTGCTCGTCTCGCGGCAGCGACGCCCTCGTCCGTCTACGTAGCAGCAGCGACCCGAGTCCCGTCGCCATACTTCGCGCCGCACGGCCGCGGGGATCGTCCGGGATCGCTGTGCTCGCTGCGAAGCGGCAGTAGCGGCCGCGGGCGTTGTGCCGGGTCGACCGGTGCATTCCGCGTTCGTTGACGTGGTCGACCTCGGTCGATCGGCGCATATTTCTTTCGTCGGCGTCGTCGACCTCGGTCGATCGGTCGAGCCTGCCTTGCGCGCGAGCGTCCGGACGAGCAGCACGTCGATCGCACGACTGATGATCGCGGCCGCGTCGCGACCGGTCGACGAGCGGCCCAGCAGATCCTGCAGCGACCGAAGCTTGTCATGCGTGTCTTCGTCGACGGTGATCTCGATCTTGTAACGACGCGGGCTGAGCGGAACGATCGGCTTCGCAACTGTTGCCGGCTGCGCTGACCGGGGAGCGATCGCAGCGCCGACGACCTCGGATTCCGGCTCATTACTTGAGCAGCCGGCGGGTTCGCGGTCTGTCGAAGTGCGCCGATCGTCCGCACCGCCGGCCTCCTCGTGATCCGGCGAATCCCCGCCGGCCAACGTTGGCGCTGCCACCCCCGTCCCATCGCTCGCCGCGTCCGCACCGCGACGCCGCGGCATCGCCCGAACACGCGACGCCACATCCGCTCGCGGCGCCAGCTCGGCAACCAGCCGCTCGACCTCGCGCGAGCTCTTGTGCCTGGCGCGCTCGAGCACTCGCAGGTGGTTCTCGGTGGTCAGATGCCTCGCCAGCAGATGGATCGCGCTCAGATGCAGCTCGCCGCGTGCGACAAGGTCGAGGACGACCGGAAAGCGACGCGCCGTGCGCGCAGCCCAAAGCCGCTTGGCAGTCACCTGCTCCGACATGTGGAATCGCTCCATGCAGAAGCTGAACATGGAGGAGCAGGCATGTCTGGCCCAGAGCTTGCGCTCATCGATTTCGGCGATCGCGACGAGAAGCGCCGCAGTCGTACGACGATCGCGGGCGACGAGGCACTCGAAGTGATCGAGCAGTTCCTTTTCGGAGAGCTTTGCAATGCTGTCGAAGGATGTCGTCATGACGATCCTTGTAACACGGGTTTTTCAGGCGTCGTTCTCGGTAAGGACTCGACCGCGCAGAGACATGCGCCTGTCGCGACAAGCCGCAACGTCTGAGCGGCGCAACGCGCGAAGCCGCGAAAAAAGCAGAGCGCTCCGTTTCGATTCGCCATACGCGACGTCAAGCGGCGAAATATCGCGTCAAGCGAAATCGACACCGCGACGACGCTTCCATAACAAAAGTAGCATAGCGCGGCCGTGATCTGCGCCCGGGAGGACGCGACCAGATCAGTGCGCGAGGTCGACAAGACACCCTCGACCTTGCCGTCCCGCTGACGTCACCCGACGCCGCGCGCGTACTATCCGACAAACCCTCGGACCCGTCGCCGTCGCCTACCCCGGCGCAAGACACCGCTCACTCAGAGCGCTGATGCATCAGACGAAACCTGCGACACATTCCCCGCGGAATGTTCGTGCATCACGGACACCGCCGCGTCGGCCGCGCTGACGTGCGGTCGGCTGATCACGCCCCAGCAACCGTGCACACTTCGATCGCGGCCGTGCGGCCGCGCAGCTCCACGCTTCCGCACCAGTCGACGGCGATCTTCGCACCCGCCTGTTCAGCACGGTGCACGGCGTCGGCCGAGATCACGACGGCGCGCGAGCGCTCCTTAGCGACATCGAGAAGCCGCGACGTTACGTTGACGGCGTCCCCGACGACCGTGTAGTCGAAGCGGTCCTCCGCGCCGAGCGTGGCGGCAACGACCGGGCCGGCATGAACGGCGATCAACACGCGCACGGGTTCGCCTCCGGCCTGCACGCGCGTCGCGGCGAACGCATCCAGGTCGCTGCGCAGGCGGAGCGCGCATTCGATGGCGGCAGCGGCTGCGCGGCTGGAAGCCGGCGCATGATCAGCATTCGGCCCCGGAACGGAAACAGACGCAGGATCGCAAACCGACGCGCTCTCCGGTTCCGTCTCCGCCTCGAGGTCAAACAGCCCGAACACCGCGAGCATCGCGTCGCCGACGAACTTGTCGACGGTTCCGCCCGCGCGCTTTACGCCCGCGGACATGATGCGGAATAACTCGTTCAGAGTTTCCACGACTTCTTCGGGCGGACTCTTCTCGGCCATGCGCGTGAACGCTCGGACGTCGGCAAACAGCACCGCCACCTCGCGCCGCTCGCCGCGCGGCGAGACCTCGCCGGCCAGCAGCCGGTCGCGCACGGCCGGATCGACGATCCGGCCGAAAGTGGCGAGGATATGGCTCTTCTCGCGCATCGAGCGGGCAAGCTCGTTGACGCCCTCAGCAAGCGAGCCGAGCTCGTCGCGGGTGCGCACGGCCACGTGCACGTCGAGGTTTCCATCGCGGATCCCGGCGAGCGCGCGCGTCAGCTCGCCAAGAGGCACCGTCAGCGAGCGCGCGAACATCCACACGTAGCCTGCGCCGGTCAGGATGAAGAACACGAAGATCCGCCCTGCGTTGCGCTGCAGCAAATCCATGATTCCGGTGTCTGCAAGGTCGGCGACCGCGCGATCGTTACCGGCTGCAACCATGCGATCGTCGCCAGCTGCGCCGACGCGATCGCTGCCGGCTGCACCGACGCGCTCGCTGCCTGCTGCACCGACGCGCTCGCTGCCTGCTGCAACAACGCGATCCTTCGCCGCTGCAGCCGCGCGCTCCTTCGCCGCCGCATCCGCGCGCTCCTTCGCCGCGGCAACCACGCGATCGTTGGCCGCGGCAATCACGCCGAGCAGCGCAAACGCAGGAATGAATCCGAGCGCGAACGCGAGCACGACGAGTCGCGCGGTGACAGGAAGGAACGGCGCACGGCGAACGGCGCGAAGGCCGCCTTCGGGAAAGACCAGCGGCACGATGCGCTCGCGGAACACCCATTCCAGCATCAGGTACTGCGCCGTGGCCGCGACGAACCCGGAGAGCGCCGGCGTGATGACCTGCTCGGAGAGCATGTCGTCGGACCAGCGTCCGAAGCTCGTGATCGTGACGGCGACGAACGTCGCGATGCCGCCGATCCACGGCACGATCGTGATCGCCGAGAGCGCAAGCGGTGCACCGATCGCGCGCCGCTGCACGGCCGGTGACGGCTCGGCGTTTCCGAGGCCGTCGTCGTCGAGAAAGAACCGGATCAGCGGCAGCAGGTACGCAAGCGAAACTCCGGTGACGACCACGAACGCGACGATCACGTACGGCTGGTCGAACGGACGATGGACGAGGATGGCCTGCGTGGCCAGGTCGGAGGTGCCGCGCATGGCGCGACCAATGAGCCGCGCCAGGCCGGTCGCGACCAGGTGCGCGCCAACCGACAGCAGCGTGCCGGCAAGCAGCCAGAACAGGCCGGAGCTGCGGGCAGCCTTGCCCTCCGGCCCGCGCCCCCCGACGCTCCGTTTCAAGAGGCCGCCGCGCCGAGCAGTCCTTTGCCGGGCACGTGGTTCATCTCGAGCCGGATCCCGTCCGGATCCTCGAACAGGATCGAGTAGTAGCCGGGCGCCCACGGGCCGTCTTCGGGCGAGTGGACGATGGTGGCGCCGAGCTCGACGAGGAAGCGGTGCAGCTCGTCGACGTCGGCGCGCTCCCGGGCGCGAAAGCAGATGTGGTGGAGGCCGACCCGTTCCTGGACGAAACGTTCGCCGCTGTGAATCGGTTCGCACGACCGGATTCCGAACGCGGTCCGGCCGCCGACGCAGTAGTAGAAGCCGTCGGCGTCGAGCACCGGGCGCATGCCGAGGAACGGCAGCAGCCGCGAGTAGAACTCGCGGGACCGGGCGAAATCGCTGGAGGTGATGAAGGTGTGGGCGACGCCGTTGATTTCCATTGCCGTGCTTCATGCTCCGGTCCGTGCCGCGGGCGGCCGGGCCTTGTGTAGTGTGGCGTGCTGTTAACTCGGCCGCGCGATCCAGGCCAGCGGGCTAGCCCCCGCACAGTCTTCCGTCCGGCCGCAACGTGTGACGGCCGGCGCGGAACCCCGGGAAAGTCCGGGTTCCGACTCAGGGCTGCACTTTCAATCTTTCGTACGACGGCAGGCATACCTTAGGTCGACGGCATGTTGTCATTCTGATGACAGGGCCGCCCCGGGCTGAAAAAAATCGAAAGGAACCGGCGTTGACTGTTTCTTGCGGGAGCGCACGGGGCTATGCTCCGCCCGGTCATAACTGGAGAGCTTCTAAAAGCTCTCAGATCTACTCGCCGATCCATTGAGAGGTAGGATCGGCGGGGACAGCGGGCGGCGTCGTTTGTGTGCTCCAGGTCCGGAAAGCCGCCTCTCTGCGGCAGTCCGGACGAGGTTTTCCCCCGTGACCTCAGCAGACGGGACCTCCCCCCGTCGCGAACGGCGCCGCCTCAACCTCGATATTAAAAAACGGCCACCGCGGATGCGGTGGCCGTTTTTTTACAACAGCCTCAGCGCGTGGCGGCTACTTCGTCGTCTCGACGATGATCGTCGCTTGGTAGAGCAGGCACGAGGTGCCGAGGTCCGAGTTGAGCCGCACCTCTACCGTGGAACCTGGAGGTACGGCCGGACCGCCCAGCTTCTCTGAGGCGAGATAATACGACTTCGACAGTACGCGGTAGCCCGACGTCGAGCCCGAAAACTCGTAAGGCAGGCTGCCATCCTCCATGGTCTGGCCTCCGACGACTACCCGCGATGAGATCTTGTCGGTGCCGGAACACGCGACCTGGTAGTTGGCCGTGACTTTGAGAAAACTGGCCGAGCTCTTGTAGCCCGTCGGCACGGCGACCGAAACTGCAGTCGTCTCCGACGGATACGCAGCGATAACGGCGCCACCAACGGTTACTGCTGCGGTGGAAATCTTCTTTCCTACCTGGGCATGCACCGGCGTCGAAGACGCGGCTACCACCATCAGCGAAGCAACTCCCAGCATGATCTTTCGTATCGGTTTGTTCACTACGTGTTTCTCCCCGGGACCATTTCCTGGCTCCCGGGCGGGACGTTGAGCCGACCGTCACAGCCAGCGCAAGCGGCGCGGGTGACAATGGCCACGCGCACGTTCGAAATTTCGCCGGTCTGTCCGCAGAAGGCGCACGCAGCGGGCGCGCCTTCCCATGTAACCGATTCCTGCGACGTGCTGCGGCGGATGCGACGTCGGCGCGCGCAGCCCGCCGGCCGCGATCAGCGCGGAATCACCGGCACGAGCAGGTGCGAGTCGCATTCGCCGCCGAGATGAAGACGATGGACGCCGCGGTTGCAGTCGACGCGCTTCCGGTACGGCGGCGACGGTATGATTTCGTCGGCCGCGACGATCAGCACGATCGACTCGCCTCGATCGAAAAACGTGCTGCTCGCGTAGAGCGCAATGTCGACGGAAACGCGCTCATGCGGCGCGAGCGGAAGATGCGATGTACCACGAAGCACCGGCTGCCAGTCGGTGGACGCTTCGGCATCGAGCTCGCGGCGTGAGGCTCGGCAGAAGCCGCGCGTGACCATGTCGCGGTCATTGCCGACCGATCCGCGAAACCGAACCGACCTGCCCGACGCGTCGAGCTTGTCGATCGCGACGAAGATCGCCATATCGTCGGGCGGAGCTTCGCCGCCGGCGCCTCGCGCTTCGACCCACAGATGCAGCTTCATCGGACCGGTGAGCTCGGTCGGTTCGTCGAATCGATACGTGAACGTCGAGCGGCCGCCGCGCGCCGGGTGCTCCGCGACCGACGCGCCGTCGGCCGGCACGCTCGAAAGCCGCGTGCCGTCGAGCCACAGTTTCGTGAACACGGTTCGTGCGAGCGGCCACTCGCGTTCGTCGCGCACTTCGTGGATCACGTCGCGGCTGGAGCGCACTTCGAGCCGCACGGGTGCGCGCTCGAGAAACCCGTTCGACGAGTCGCCTTTGAGAAAACAGTCCATGAACTGTTTTACGAGCTGCTCGACTTCGTCCGAGTAGAAGGCGTCCCATTTGCCGGTGCGGTGCGTGTAGACCCATTTGTGCGTGGACCTCGCCTCGACGAACGCGCGAAACGACCCGGTCGTGTGCAGGCCGTGATCCGAGAACGACGCGCACACCAGCATCGGAACGTCGATCTCCGCGAGCGGCGCAGCCTTTTCGCGCCAGAAATTGTCGTAGAACGGATGCTGGTTGAACAGCTCGTACGGCGTGCCGCCGTTGTGCCGTGCGAAGTCGGCAGTCGAGCCGGTCAGCGCCGGAAGCACTTCGGTGAACCACCAGAACGGAGCGAAGCCGTCGTCATCGATGCCGCCCGGGCACGACTGCTCGCGGTACATATCGGCAAGGCCTTCCCACGGCGCGATGCACTTGAGCGACGCCGGCGGCCCGCCGTAATGACGGCACGCGGCCACGTGATACTGCGTGATCGCAAGAAAGCTGACGCCGAGCAGGCCGACCGCTCCGGTCGACCAGGGCTGCGCGGCAACCCATTCGATCGCGTCGTAGTAGCTCTTGGCCTGCTCGACCGAGAACAGTCCCGGAGCCCCGCCGCTTCCGCCGTATCCGGGAAGATTCAGGTTGACGACCGCATAGCCGGCGGCGACCCAGAAGTTCGGATCCGGCGCTTCCCAGCTCGTGATCGTCGAAAAGCGTGGACGCCCGACCTGAGGGATCATCCGGTACTGCTGCGGCGGCCCGCCGAGCGGCGTGCGGCCGAGCGCCGGCAGCAGATGGTTGTCGTAGGGATGCGCGCACATCACCACGGGCACGCGGCTGCCTTCGGCCGATGCCTTGCGCGAACGAAAGATGCTGGCGTTGAGCTCGAAGCCTTCGGGCATCGGAATGCGGACGTCGTATTCGCAGAGGACGTCGGGATCCGGCGGCACGAGCTCGCACTGCGGTCGCAGCAGCTGTCCTGACGCGATCGCCCGGCGGACGATCGGCCACGCCGCGCGCGCGGCGAGCAGCAGGATCGAGAGCGAGTCGTTCACGTCTGGCTGCTCGTACTCAGCGCCCCCCGCTCGCTCAAACCGGGAAGAACTCCGCTCCCGGTTCTCCGGTCAGTATCGCGCGAAGAAAGAACCCGGCGCTGGCCAGAAAAACCAGCCCGAGAATGCGCGTCTTCGCAACGTCCCACGACGTGACCGGCCGGCCGGCTTCGTCGTCGTCGCGGTTGCGCGCAATGACGGCCCTCGGCTGCACGATCATCGCGGCGCCGAGCACGCCCATGGCCGCCGGAACGACGAGGATCAGCAGCGGTTCCAAGTCAGGACGCGCGGCCGGGGCTCGGGAACTGCGTGCGGAGGAATGCATCGAAGCCGCGATCGCTCAGCAGCCGGCGCAGTCCGACGAACACGTGCGCTCCGGCGGTGATGAGGTAGCGCGTCTTCGGTTTCGAGGCGTCGATCGCCTGCTGGATCACCTTGGCGACCACGTCGGCGTCGACGGCGATCATGTCGAGCTTGCCGTCGTTGATGTCTTTCAGGCTCGACGCGAGCTTGTTGTTGAAGTTTTCGTACGGGGAGCCGGGTGCGGCCGCCGCGCTCGCCTTGTCCATCGCCGTAGTCGCGAACTCGGTCTTGATGATTCCGGGTTCGATCAGCACCACGTCGATCCCGAAACCGGCCACTTCGAACCGCAGCGCATCGCTCAGTGCTTCGACCGCATATTTGGTCGCATGATAGAAGCCCCCGCCCGGCAGCGTCATGCGGCCGCCCATCGAGCTGATGTTGATGATGCGGCCGGACCTCTGCCCGCGCATGCGGGGAAGCACGAGCTGGATCATGCGCGCGAGCCCGAAGACGTTGGTCTCGAACTGGCGCCGCACTTCGCTCATCGGCACTTCCTCGATTGCGCCGTCGCTGCCGTAGCCCGCGTTGTTGATCAGAACGCCCACGGCACCCTCCGCCTGCTCCACGGCGGTGACCGCGTTCTTCATCGAATCCTCGTCGCAGACGTCGAGCGCCAGCGTCTTGCATCCGGCAGCTTCGAGATCGCGGATGGATTCGAGGCGGCGCGCGGTTGCGTAAACGGTCTTTCCCGCTTTCGCGAGACGCAGCGCGGTTGCGCGGCCGATACCGGTCGAGCATCCGGTGATGAGGATGGCCTTTGACGGAGTGGATGGCATGGCGTGCTCCTCTGGTCAGCGCCACTGCGCGGCGCCGAGCGGCTTTGGAAATGCTGACTGCGCGGCGGCCAGTCAAGCCGGAGCGCGACGACGCGGCTTAACTTCCAGAGATCATGCCATCCGTGGTCTTGCGACGACGCGACCGACTGAGCCTGGATGCGCGAGAGGCGCTTTCCGCGAATGCTTTGTCACGGCCGCACTTCTTTCCGCTCATCCACCTGCACCTGCATGTACGGCGTTGACATAAGTACCAAATACGATAATTTTGAAATGTCCGTTCATTTGCCGTGAAGGTCGTCGAGTACCTCGCGGAAGATGATCGCAGCCCATTCCGCGAATGGCTGGACGGCCTTGATCGTGCAGCGAGAGCACGCGTGCAGGTGCGGATCTGGCGGTTCCAGTCCGGCAACTTCGGCGACCACAAGTCAGTGGGCGGTGGAGTTTGGGAAGCGCGATTGATGTTCGGGCCCGGCTACCGTGTCTACTTCGGCAAGGTGCGTGAGGCCGTCGTCGTGCTGCTCGGAGCAGGCAAGCGATCGCAGAGGCGCGATATCCGTCGCGCGCAACGGTTCTGGCGGGCGTATCTGGAGGAAGTCTCGGATGACCCGACGTAGTCGCGATTGGGAGGAAGGACTGGCGTCCGATCTTCAGGATGCGGCGTTCGCCCGCGAATTCCTGCTCGCCGCTGTAGAGGAAGGCGTGTCGCTTCAGGCCGCGCTCGGCAAAGTGATACGGGCGATGGGCGTCAAGGAATTCGCTGCCAAAGTGCGCATGCCAAGCCCGAACGTACTTCGCGCAATCCACGCTCGCCACAATCCGACGCAGGCGACGTTGAACCGATTGCTGCGGCCCTTCGGATTGAAACTCTCACTTGCTCCACTGCACTCGTCGCGAAAGCGAAGCGCTGCCTGATGTCGCGGAAGGGGATCCCGGGGCGGAATTGGGTGGGTGCGCAGCGGTGCGCATGCTGCTAATCTCCGCCGCACTCGTGACCTGAGCATTGCAAGGAGCCATCCCCGTGGGTCAACCAGCCTTTGACGAAAGCCGCCGCTACCGCAACTGGTACGCATCGTTCGATCCGCTGCTCAGCCTCGACGAAGCCAACGATCTCGTCGACCTCTGCCATCGCCACGGCAGCTACAAGATGTACTCCGAAGAGCCGACGTTCGAAGGGCTCGGCCACGGTTTTCCGGCGCGTTACGATGCCGCGCGCAACTTCGTGCAGACCGGTGGACGCTTCGGACGCAGCGAGCCTGTTCAGGTGCTCGCCGCGCGCACCAACTACTTCCGCGAGACGTATGCTTACGGTGAAGAAATCGTCGCCTCCGGCATCGAGCCGTATCTGCATCATGAGGGTTTCATGGAAGCCGCGCGCCGACTGTTCGATCGTCCGGTCGTCGTGCCGGCGATCGTATATGCGAATCTGCTGGTGCCCGGTCAGGAGCTCGCGGTCCACACCGACGTTCCGGAGTTCCGCGGCGTCAGCCGGAGGAGCCATCCGCAGTGGCTGATCGTCGCGATGCACCACAGCGGCCTTTTCGACGAGTACCGGATGCCGATCGCAACGGCCGTCGCGTGGTATCACGACTGCGGCGGCGGCGAGTTCGCATTCTATCCCGACGGTGCCGATGCGCCGCCGGTTGCGCACCTCGTGCGCTTCAATACCGCACTGATGATGGACACCGACAGCGTGTTTCACGGCGTCGACCGCGTCCGCGAGACGTCGGCGCCGGTGAGCGATCTGCGACCGGGAATGCGCCTGACGCACGCCGGCGACCGGAAATGGGTCGTTCGCAACGGCGATCGCGAGGTCACGAGCTACGACTGGAACGAGCTTCGCTTCTCGGTCTCATGGAAGGCGTACTGCTTCGAGAGCGAGGCCGAACGTCGTGCATGGAGCGAGCACACCGACGACCTGTCGGTCGAGTTCGTCGTCGGCCGCATGCTCGCCGACCTCCGTGCGCGCGGCCTCTTCGAGGGCGAGCGTCCGCTCGATGCATCGCTCGTCGAGCTGCTGATCGATTCGTATATCCGGTTTCCGAAGCCGGAGTGATGATTCGCAAGGGGACGTCTACCAGAGCGCGTGATGCTCCTCGGCCCAGCCGAACAGGTATGGGATCTCGATGGTCTCGCCGGTCTCGCCGCGCACGGTGCCCGACCAGATCCCGAAGACCTGGTGCACCCGCGACCGCACGAGAACGGCGTCGGTCAGCTTCTGCCGCTCGACGATCGGCTCGAACAGCAGGTCGACGTCGCCGCTGAGCGGCGCGCGCACGCGCCACTGCTCGAGAAAGTTGAGCTCGTTGTACGACCACTCGAGATCCTCATGGATCTTGATGAGCCGCCCGTTGACGAACACGGCGTTCTCGGTCGTTCCCGTGCCGTCGGTCCACTTGCCGCCCAGGTTGATGCCGATGTTGGCCTCGTCGACGTAGCCGGATGCAGCGCCCCAGTTCCACGAGGTCCGCCGCGGCCACACGCCGCGCCCGAAATCGAAAGTCGCGAACGCATCGATGCCTTCGAACGGAATCTCGTTGCGCCCGATGCGCACGCGCCCCGCCATCGGCACGGCGACGTGCTTCGACGTGTACTGGAAATGCTGGTGGTCGATCGGCACGGCAACGCCGAGCGTCTCGAAATCCTCCGGATAGATGACCCGCACGGCCGCCGACAGCCGGTCGCCGCCGTCGAACCGGTCGCACGTGATCAGGATCGAGAAGGCATCCTCGTCCTGCTCGCGCGCCTGCGAGAACGTCAGCCGCCTGCTGCGGAACAGCGCGGGCGAATCGACGGTCTCGCCGAACGTGGCACCGCGACCGAACGGCGCGACCACGTTCTGCTCGATGACGGCCTTCCGCCGCAGGTCGACCAGATACACGAACGCATTGGCGGCGTAGTCGAGATCGGCAATTCCGGCAGCAAAAAAGAAGCGCTCGGTCTGGATCGCCCAGTAATTCCAGCGTTTCTTGCGAAACCGGTTACCGGAAAGATTGCAGCGGTGCAGCGGCCGCCGGCTCCAGCCGACGGCATCGGGATTGAGACTTCCGGAGCCGGTGCACAGATCCACCGGCGCGCTGATCTCGCCGTTCACGCGATACGTTTGGCCCGTGACGGCAGCACGCCGTGGCGGCGACCGACCTTCTCCAGCGCGACGAGCGCCTGGTCGAGATGCTCGCGCGTGTGCGTGGCCATGTACGACGTGCGGATCATCGCGTGCCCTTCGGCAACGGCGGGCGAGACGACGGGATTGGCGAACACGCCCTCGTCGTGAAGATCGACGACCATGCGATACGCAGTGAAGTCCTCGCCGACCATGATCGGAATCACCGGGGAGGCGGCCTCACCGGTATCGAAGCCGAGGTCGTCGAGCGCGGCCTTCATGTAATGCGTGTTCTCCCACAGCCGCGCGCGGCGCTCCGGCTCGCGCACGACGATCTCGAGCGCCTTCAGCACGGCGGCGGCGCTGGCAGGCGGCATCGACGCGGCAAAGATCTGCGACCGCGCGGTGTGGCGGATGAAGTCGACGACGTACGCATCGCCGGCAACGAACCCGCCGACGCATGCAAGCGACTTCGAGAACGTCCCCATCACGAGATCGACCTCGTGCTCGAGACCGAAATGCTCACCGGTGCCGCGCCCGTGCTCGCCGAGCACGCCGACGCCGTGGGCATCGTCGACCATCAGGCGCGCGTTGTAGCGCTTCTTCACGTCGACGATCGCCGGAAGCGGCGCGAGGTCGCCTTCCATCGAATACACGCCGTCGATCACGATCAGCCGCCCGCGATCTTCCGGCGAGAGCCGCAGCTTCTCTTCGAGATCGGCGGCGTCGTTGTGGCGGAACTTGACCTGCTTGGCGAGACCGAGCCGCGCGCCGTCGATGATGCACGCATGGTCGAGGCTGTCGAGGAACACGGTGTCGTGGCGTCCGAGCAGCGAAGACAGAACGCCGAGGTTTACCTGGAAACCGGTCGTGAAGATCAGCGCGGCCTCGCACTGCATGAAATGCGCGAGGCGCTCTTCGAGCTCGGCGTGAACCGTGAGCGATCCGTTGAGAAGCGGCGAGCCCGCACACCCGGTGCCGAACTTTTCGATGGCGGCGACGGCGGCGGCTTTGACTTCGGGGTGGCTGGCCAGGCCCAGGTAGTTGTTCGAGCCCAGCATGATGAGCGGCTTGCCGTCGATGGTGACGACGGGATCCTGCTGTGAGCTGATGCGGCGGAAGTAGCGGTAAACTCCCTCGTCCCGGAGGGAGTTGGCCCGCGTGTAATCATGGCATTTCTGGAATACGTCCACTCTTGTCGTCTCCCCGGTGACGTCCCGCGGCCACCTTCCTCGCCCACCTCAACTGCCTCTGGACTATACGCGAAGCCGCCATAGTTCCGTGAACCGGCGCGATGTGCAACGTCGCGGTGCGTCACGCCCTCGGGGCGGCAACCCTCCTCCGCTCGTACGGTATGGAGCCTCGGCTATCCTCGGAATCGATGTCTTCGCCGTATCCCGTGAGCGTAAGCGACGTCGCGCTGCGCCTGGTTGCCGCAGTTGTCATCGGGATGATCATCGGTTTCGACCGCGAGTGGCGCGGCAAGCAGGTCGGCGTGCGCACGCTCGCGCTCGTCTCTCTCGGCTCGGCGCTCGTTTGTCTTTCGACCGTCGGGCTCGCCGTACTGGACGGCAAACCGGATGCAACCAGCCGCGTCGTGCAGGGCGTGATTCAAGGCGTGATGACCGGAATCGGTTTTCTCGGCGCCGGCGCGGTGATCCGTCAGCCGGAGCACGGTGATGTGCATGGGCTGACTACGGCGGCAACGGTGTGGGTTACCGCTGCGCTCGGGATCGCGTGCGCGCTCGCGACCTGGGAGATCGTCACGCTCGGAGTCGGTCTGACGCTCGTCGTGCTGGTCGTGCTGCATCCGATCGACGGCTGGTTCGACCGCCGCCGCAAACAGTCCGCTCCGTGAGCTCGTTCCTCGATACGTTCCCGATCAAGCCCGAGCCGAACCGCTCGCCGAAGCGCGGCGAGACGCCGGTCCGCGCGTTCCTGTTCGACACGTACGGCACGGTCTGCGATTTCTACGGCCCTCTCAAAGCCGCCTTCGAACGCGTTGCGCTCGAGAAGGGCGTTCGCTGCGATGCCGGGCGCCTCGCGATCGAGTGGCGCAACGCGTACGCGCGCTCGACGTTTCTCGCGGCGGGCTTCGGCATGCCGTTCCGTCCGCTCAAAGAGATCCACCGCGAAAATCTCGCGGCGCTCGTTGCCGAGCATTTCCCGGCGCCGCTCGCCGGCGACGAGCTCGACAAGCTCACGCTCGCATGGAACCGCCTCGATCCGTGGCCGGACGTGCTCGAAGGCCTGCGCGAGCTGAGAAGGCTCGCGATCATCGCACCGCTGTCCAACGGCAACTTCGACGACATGGTGGCGCTCGCGCGCCATGCGTCGCTGCCGTGGGACATCATCCTCGGCTCGTCGGTCGCGCGCGCGTACAAGCCGCACCCGGATATCTATTTGAAGTCGGTCGAAGCGCTCTGCCTCGCGCCCGCGGAAGTCTGCATGGTCGCAGCCCACCAGGTGGACCTTCTGTATGCGGCCGGCCACGGGATGCAGACGGCGTTCGTGATCCGCCGCGAGGAATTCGGAGGGCCGATCAAGGAATCGGGCTCGGACGATCTTTCGGCGGCCGAGGTCGAGGTCGAGGGCGAATGGACGTACGTGGCGGAAAGCTTCGTAGATCTTGCCGCGCAGTGCAGGGGTCTGCAGGAAGCATAGCCCTGCACTGCGCGGACGCATCACCTCACGGCTGGCAGATGTTCGCGGTGCAGTTGTTGCTGTTGCAGTCCGAACCGTGGTCGCACCCCTGGCCGTTGTTGCACGGGGTACCACACTCGAACCCGCCGCAATCGACATCGGTTTCGTCTCCGTCTTCGAGCCCGTCGCCACAATGCGACTGGCAAGCGCCGCCCAGGCAGACGAGCCCCATCGATGCAGCGCAGTCGTTGTTGCTCAGGCAGTTCGAACCCGGCGGACAGTCGTCGCAGATCGAGCCGCCGCAGTCTATGTCGGTTTCGTCCTGGTTGAGCAGGTTGTCGAAGCAACTCGCGACGCACACGCCGCCCGAGCAGGATTGCGACTGGCAGTCGCCATTGACGCCACAACTGTCGCCTTCGCCGCACGCGGTGCAGAGACTGCCGCCGCAATCGGTGTCCGACTCGCCCTGGTTCTGGATGTTGTCGTTGCACGTCGCCGGAATCTCGCCGATGGCGGCCTGCGCCTGGCACGCTCCGCCGACGGGCGTCACGCCGGTGCCGGTAACTTTCAGATAGAAATGTCCCGACGCCGTGACGCCGGTAATCGTGTTGCGGATCTCGGCAGTCTTCGGCGGCGGCGTCGTCGCACCCGACGGCTTGAAGCGCTTGAGCCCGAGCACCGCGAGATCTTCGACGAGGTTGAGCTGACTGTCGATCAGCGTCGAGCACGACGAGTCCGAGTAGAGACTGAACGTGAGCGTGGTGCCGGCGATGGCGTTCTTGAGCGCGCGTCCGTCGACGAGGTACGAGACGGGGATATCGGCGGCCGACGCAGTCAGCGGCAACGTCAGCAGTGTGAAGACTGCGGCAGCATGTTTGATGTTCATCGGGAGTCCCTCCGGTTGCGTCGCGGAATGCGCACCGCGAAAGCGCGGCGCAGTATCGGACAGCGGCGTGGCCGGCGTCAACAGGTTGAACGAGCAGTAAGGACGGCGAGCGCGACCATTGATGTGCCGCCGACGTCGTGCAAGACGTGTCCGATGAAAGCCGTCGTCCGTCGCTCGACGCGTCTCGTCCTCGATGATGTTCCCGATCCGGTTCCGCTGCCGGGCACTGTTCTCACGAAAACTCTCGCGTGCGGGATCTGCGGCTCGGATCTTCACGCGCTCATGCACATGGACCGCATGGTCGAGGGCTCGGCGCGTTCCGGTTCACCGTTCCGCGTCGATCCCACGCGCGACGTGGTGATGGGACACGAGTTCGCGGCCGAGGTCCTGGAATACGGCGCCGGTTCGGCGCGGCCGTTCCCGACCGGAACGCGCGTCTGCGCAATGCCGGTCACGCTCGGTGCATCCGGCATCGCCACGGTCGGCTACTCGAACGAATTCCCCGGCGGTTACGGCGAGCGCATGCTCCTCCAGGAGATGCTGCTGCTGCCCATTCCCAACGGCCTTGTTTCGCATCATGCGGCGCTGACCGAGCCGATGGCGGTCGGCGTGCACGCGGTCGCGATGGCGCAGCTCGCGCCGGACGACGTGCCGCTCGTGATCGGCTGCGGACCGATCGGGCTTGCCGTCATCGCGGCGCTGAGGCTTGCGGGCGCGTCGCCGATCGTTGCGTCGGATTTTTCACCGGCGCGGCGTGCGCTCGCGCTTCGCATGGGCGCCGACGTCGTCGTCGACCCCGCGACCGATTCGCCGTGGACGCGCTGGCAGGATCTCGCGAATCCTCACGGAGTCGACCCGAACGACGCAATGACGATCATCGGCCTCGGCCCGCAGCTGCGTCCGGGCGTCGTCTTCGAGTGCGTCGGCATACCGGGCGTGATCGCCGAGATCTTCGAGAAGGCGATGCGGAAGACGCGCATCGTCGTCGTCGGCGTCTGCATGGAGAAGGATCACATCGAGCCGATGCTCGGCATCAACAAGGAGCTCGCGATGCAGTTCGTGATCGCGTACGCGCCGGAAGAGTTCGCGGCGACGCTCTCTCACATCGCCGAAGGTCGCATCGACGTGGCGCCGCTCGTTACGGGCCGGATCGGGCTCGACGGCGTTGCGCAGGCGTTCGAGGAGCTCAGGAACCCGGAGCGCCATGCAAAGGTGATCGTCGAGCCCTGACGGTGCCGGTCCGGATTTCGCATTGAGTACTCGAAGGGCGGCATGGTAGAACGCCGCGTTCGCTGTGGGGGCGAGCAGGAGGGCCGGGTCGTGAACAAGCTCATTCTTTCGGTCGCTGCCGCGGCTGGCGTTCTGCTTGCTGCCGGCGATACTCCGTCGCAAGCCGTGCTGGCCAACGGCTGCAGCGTCGCCAAGGTGCGTGCCACCACGAAGAATTTCTCCTGCCGGATTCGCGAGCACGGAAAAGTGCTGCGCGGCAAGGACGCGGACTTCAACCGATGCGATGAAAAGCTCGTCGCGGCCTTCACGAAGGCCGAGACGACGAGTAGCTGCCCTTCAACAGGAGACTCCGCGACGGCAATCCTTCTTGCCGCCAATGCGGCGTCGGGGGTCTTCGACGATCTCGATGCGTCGTCGGCTGCCGAAGATGAGATCGCATGTGTGCTCGCGAAAGCGAGAGCGGCCACGGTTTATGCAAAGTGCCAGTCGGCTGCGCTCGGCAAGCGACTTGCCAACCTCTATCTCGGAATCAAGCTGGACTTCGATGCGTGCCGGAATGCGCTAGATGCTGCATTCGTCGCTGCAGAGGATCACGGTCCGTGTGCAACGATTGGCGATTCGGTGGTTGTCGAAAACACGGCGGGTGCCGGTTACGGATTCCTGCCGAACGTCGACTGGCACAGCAATGTCTCTTGGAATTACTTGTACCCCGCCCATGCTGCGCTGCCCAACGCATACCTCGTCGGCAACAACATCAGCTACGGACTGTTCCCCGCGGCCAATCTTTCCGGTGCCGATCTGACTGATTCGAATCTATCCAGGACGGTTTGGTCCGAGGCGGACTTGTCGGGCGCCAATCTGACGGGCGTGGATTTTTCCCGTTCCACTCTGGACTCGGGAACGAACGTCGAAGGCGCGAAGCTTGGCACGGCGAATCTGACCGATGTGCGTGCGTGGGATCTGGTCGGTTGCCCTGCAACACTTCCGACGACGTGGCAGTGCCGGGAACATCTTCTGGCCGGACCGACCGCACGTCTCAGTGGGGGCATCTTCAGCGCTTTTGACTTGTCCGGAACCGACCTGACCGATGCGTATGTGCCGTCCGCGCAGTTTATCGGGGCCAACCTTGCAGAAATCACGCTGGCCGGAGCGGAT
>DATNBU010000044.1 GCA_035571835.1 Candidatus Limnocylindrales bacterium
CGCATCGTCGCTCTTCGCGGCCGCGGCCGGCGCCTGCATCCGGCCTGCGATGGCCTGCAGCTCCTCGAATGCCTCGCGCGTGGCTTTGACGTAAGCCGCGAGGTCGGGGACGAGGTCGTAGTCCGCGTTGAAACCCCAGCAGAGCTTCCCGTCGTAGCTGAGCAGCGCGATGCCGAGCCCGAGATTGTCGATCAGCGGAACGTTCGGAAATGTCTCGAGCAGCTTGGAACCGAGCATGTACATCGGGAACTGCGGGCCCGGCACGTTGGTGACCACCATGTTGAACGGAAGCAGGCGCGTGATGTTGCGCCCGGCCAGCGACAGCAGCGTCGACGGCGTCCACTCGGCAACCTGGGTCAGCACTTCGGCGCCCACGGCGCGTTTGGACGCCTTGAGCTCGGCGGTGGTGCGCCGGATCGCCTCGAGCTGGCGGCGAGGGTCCTCTTCGCCGACCGGGAGATCGACCGTCCACGCCGACACGCGATTTCCGAACGATCCGCGCTCGTCCTCGGTGCGGACGCTGACCGGCGTCATCACGCGGAAATCGATCCGGCGCGGATCGACGAGCCGACGCTGCAGGAAGCGCCGGACCGCGCCGGTCACGACCGTCAGCACGATGTCGTTGAGCGATCCGCCGAGCCCGCGCCGGATCGCCTTGATGTCGGCGAGGCTCATCGTGAGCCAGTCGAAGCGCCGGTGCGGACCGATCTCGCCGTTGAGCGGTGTCGCCGAAGCCGTGCGGAACGATGCGCCGAGCGTTTCGGCGACGGCACGACCGCGCGTCAGCAGATCGCGCTGCGTGTCCTGAGCGGCGGCGATCAGGCTGCCGACGCCGCGCGCGGCTTCGAGTGGCAGCCGCGCCCAGTGCGCCGCTTCGTCGACCAGCAGCTCGACGCCGGACGGTGACGGCCGCGGAATGAACTGCGGAGTTTCGTGCAGGTCCTGCGTCTCGAACGGGCTCAGCAGGATCTTGAGCATGTCGACGCCGGAGACGCCGTCGATCATGCAGTGATGGACTTTCGAGATCAGCGCGAAGCGCCCGCCGGACAGGCCCTCGACGATCCACAGCTCCCACAGCGGCCGCTGGCGATCGAGATGCTGCTGCATGATGCGGCTCGAGAGCCGCTTGAGCTGAAGCTCCGAGCCCGGGCGCGGAAGCGCCGAGTGGCGGATGTGGAAATCGAGGTTGAAGCGGTCGTCGTCCACCCACACCGGCTGGTTCGTGAACGGTACGTACGCGAGCTTCTGGCGATAGCGCGGGATCAGATGAAGCGAGGATGCGAAGACGTCTTTGATCGACTCGGCATCGATTCCGCCTTCGGGCGTGGCCAGCGGGCCGGCCTCGAAGATCATCGTCGATGCCACGTGCATGTAGGCGTTCGGCTTCTCGAGGATGAGAAACGAGTTGTCGAGGGCGGTCAGGCGATCGTACGCGTATCGGGCCATGGTTTGCTCCTTCGCTGCCGCCAGCGACGCCGTCCGAAGGCGGCCCGGCGCCGCCGGAATCTGCCCGGACGCACTGCGGCACGCGCGGCCGGCCAGCTATCGCGCGGTTCATTGCCGGTCACAACCGATGGACAGGCCCGTTTCCGCCACCCGCAAGTCCTCGATAAACGGTGGCGATCGCGGATGGCAGCGGGAGAAGCTCGCGCAAAGCGGCACGTGGTCTGGCCTGCCCGACGAAAAAGGGGAGCACAAGCAGATGGATCTTCCGGTCAGCGTCAACACAGTAGGCTCGCTCATCACGCTCGGTCTTGGAATCTTCGGCCTGTTCTGGCCGCTCGCGGCTGCGCGGCTCGTCGGAATCGAGCCCGATGGCGAACGCGGCATTTCGGAGATTCGCGCCACGTACGGGGGAATTTTTCTCGCGATCGGATTGTTCGCCACCATCAATCAGACGAACGAGGTTTTTCGCGCGCTCGGAGTCGGATGGCTCGGCGCCGGCGCAGCGAGATCTTTTTCGTACGTGCACGACCAGAGCCGGTCGGTGGGCAACCTTGCGGCTATCGTGATCGAGATTGCCGTCGGGCTGTCGATGCTCGTGCCGTGGGACAGATTTGCCGGCACCTGACGTGCGGACGTCCGCGGACCTCTGAATACAGCTTCAATTCCGGCAGCTTTCCGATCTTCTTTCGCGATCGGGGGGCTTTGCGGGGAACACCCATTGTCGGATGCGCCGGGCCGGTGCGACAATCGGTGAATCCGGGGGGATGAGGAGTTGTTCATGAAGAATCCGATCCAGACCTTTCACACGAGAACGATCACCGCTGCTTTTGTCGCTGCGGCCTTGATGGCGCCGCTTGGCGCGTCGGCCGACACGATCAGCGGCACGGTCACGTTCTCGGGAACAGTCTCGTTTGCCGCACCGATTGCCGGCATCACGCTCGATGATCTGACCGTCTCGTCCGGGCCCGGTATCCAGGCGACCGGCAACGGAGAGCACTGCACGATCACATCCAACGGCAGCGCCGGTGTAGACGGCACCGGCAACTATCCGGAGGCGGGATCGCTCGCCGTCGGAATCGACATTACGAAGAACGGCAACGGCCAGTCGCCCGACGGGACGTGCCTTGTCCAGTTGCAAGCGAACGGCAACGACGGCGCCAGCGTGAGCGCACACGGCACCGTGACCGTGGAGGTCACCCTTGCCGACATCAGCGGCAATGCAGCGGTCGTGGCCGATGAGATCGTGGTGCGTCAGTCGAAGACGGTTGCAGGAGTGGACAGCGACTGCCTCAAGTATCTCAAGAAGCAGACCAAGTTCCGCGGCAAGTGCAATTACGCGTTGTGGAAGCTCGGTCCGGTGGACGGCGCGCTCAAGTGCAAGGACGAACCCGAACCGCCGGGCTGCGATCCTGCCGATTATGTTGCGGCAGTGCTCGCCCTGTCGTTCGGTGACATGAACCAGCAGACCTCGCCCGGTACTGCGTCCGCGGTCAACACCGACGCTCTCGCGGATCAGTCGAAGTGCCAGCGGTACATCGGAAAGGCTGCCGCGAATTTCTTCGCGATACGCAACAAGCTCGTCGAGAAACGATGTGTCGAGGCGCTGGCCGACAGCGTGTCGTGTCGCGACCAGGCGACGAGCGATGCGAGGGCGAAGCTCTCGCTGATCGACAACTGCGTCACGACGCAGGCGGTCGACGTCGGTTCGGGTCTGCAGATCGCGGACCTCGGCGAGCCTTGCAAGTCTGCGGCGCTGGCGGGCCTGACGCTCGACCGCAAGGCGCTCAAAGACTGCTTCGAGCTCGAGCTGACGTCCTTGTCGGACGGCGTTGTCGGTGACGTTCCGGTCTGCGGCAACGGCGTCGAGCAGGCAGGCGAAGGCTGCGACGACGGCAACGTCGCGAGCGGCGACTGCTGCAGCGCAGTCTGCGCGGTCGAGCCCACCACGACGGACACCTGCGGTGTCGGCGCGTGTCAGGCGAACGCGATCTGCACGGCCGGCGCAGAGTCGTGCACGCCGGGATCGCCAGGCATCGAAGCCGGCAACTGCGCCGACACCATCGACAACGACTGCGATGGACTGACGGACGCGGCCGATACGATCGACTGCCCGTAACGTCCTGACGTTCGGATAGAAGCCGCGAGCCTCGGACCCCTGGGTCCGGGGCTCGCGTGTTTTCGGCGCCCGGCATCGCGCCGCACTTCTGAACTGAGCACTGGCTCCTTCCGTCGATTGCCGTCGCTGTTGGCAGCGAACGCGGCCTCCGTCAGGATGCCGCGATGTCCGATCCCGATTCGAAACCGAAACTGTTTCTCGTCGACGTGTTCGCCGAGCGGCCATATGCCGGCAACCAGCTGGCGGTCGTCGTTGGCGCACCGCTACCCGAGTGGCCGACCGAGCGCATGCAGGCGTTCGCCCGTGAGATGAACTTCTCGGAGACGACGTTCGCATCGCCGTCTCCGGCCGAAGGCGCATTCGACGTGCGCATCTTCACGCCCGCCGAAGAGCTGCCGTTCGCCGGCCATCCGACGCTCGGCACAGCCTGGGTGCTGCGAAACTTTTTCTGCGGGCAAAGCTCCACAGGCGAGCTGCCGGGCAATCTCGTGCTACGGCTCGGCGTCGGCGAAGTACCGGTCGAGTTCGACGAAACGAGCTACGGCGAGCTCGTCCGCATGCGGCCGCGGCCGCCCGAGCTGCGCGAGGTGGTCGACGGCGATTCGATCGCATCGCATCTCGGCATCCCGCGCTCGGCGCTGGACCCGCGGCATCCGTGCCGGCGGGTAAGCATCGGGGTCGAGTTCGTCATCGCGCCGCTCGTCGACCTCGCATCGCTTCGCTCTGCCCGCCCGAAGTCATTGCCGGCCGGAGAGCCCGGCCAGATGCTCGGTGTGCTGGCGTTTGCGCCCGAAGCGTACGAGCCGGGCGCCGACCTGTCGGCGCGCATGTTCTTCGAAGCATTCGGCATCCGCGAAGATCCGGCGACCGGATCGGCCAATGCGTGCCTGGCGGCGTATCTTTCATCCGAGCAGTACTTCGGAACCGGCCGTGTGCTCGCGCGCGTACAGCAGGGGTATGAAGTCGGCAGGCCTTCGTGCCTGTACATCCGGGCCGAGCCTCACGACGGAACCATCGGCGTCGAAGTGGCCGGCAAGGTCGTGCTGGTGGCCAGCGGAGAGGTTGCTTGAGCGGGATTCCGCGCATTCTCGTCGTTGCGGGTCTCGTCCTCGTCGCCGCAGGGCTTGCATGGCCGCTGCTTGCGAAAATCGGCATCGGCCGTCTGCCGGGCGACCTGCTCATCGAACGCGGCAACTTCCGTTTCTATTTTCCGCTGACGACGATCCTGCTCGTGAACGTCCTGCTGTGGATCGTGATGCGGCTGTTCGGTGGAAAATAGCCCCGGGTTGCCGGCGACGCCGGTGCTTGCGGAGGCAAGCCACCTTGCAGCTGCTCCGTCCGACACGCGCATGCGATGGCGCGTAGGACGCGGAGCAATCTACGTCGTTGCGGGCGCATTCGCGTTCAGCATCATGACGTCGTTCGTCAAGATCGCCGGCCAGCGGCTGCCGAGTCAGGAAGTCGTGGCGGCGCGTGCCGTCGTAAGCCTCGTGCTGAGCTGGCTGCTGGTGCGCCGCCAGGGAATCTCTCCGTGGGGCACGCATCGCCGCCTGCTGTTCATGCGCGGGTTCCTCGGTTATCTCGCGCTTTCGTGCGTGTTCCATTCGGTGGCGGTCATGCCGCTCGCCGACGCCACGGTGATCCAGTACCTGTATCCGCTGTTCACCGCCGTGCTCGCGACCATGTTTCTCGGCGAGAGGCCGACCCTTCGTATTGCCGTCGCCGGCGTGGCAAGCATCGCTGGCATCGCGCTGGTCGCCAAGCCGTCGTTCCTGTTCGGAGTGCTGCCGTCGGCTCCGTCGGCTCTCGACGTGCTGATCGCGGTCGCGGGCGCTTTCCTTACGGCGCTCGCGTACGTCGGCGTCAAGCGGCTGACCGAAGTCGAGCATCCTCTCGTCATCGTGTTCTACTTTCCGCTCGTCACGCTGCCGGCAACGCTGCCCGCGCTCGTGCACTCGGCCGTGATGCCGCGTGGCGTGGAATGGCTGGTGCTGATCGGCGTCGGCGTGGCAACGCAGGCCGGGCAGGTCTGGTTCACTCGCGGACTCCAGTACGAAACGGCGACCACCGCGACGGCCCTGACGTACATGCAGGTCGTGTTCGCAACCATCTGGGGCTCGCTGTTCTTTGGCGAGATCCCCGATTCGCGCACGATCTTCGGGGCGATTCTCGTCGTCAGCGGCGCGTTTCTACTCGGGGTCACGCGCCGTCGTGCGTGAACACGTCTCGAGCCATTCGGACATGAAAATGCGGGAATCGGCAGCACGACACTCCTCGGGTGACGTATCGATTCCGGATCGTTTCGGCCGATGCCGTTGACAATCGCGCCGTCCGGCCGCCTCGATGGCTCGCATGATCATTGCGCGCCTTTTCACACTGATGAGCATTGCCATGGTTGCGCTACCGGCCGACGCCGCCACGTACGAGCTCACGGCTGAGCAACGCCTCGGCAAGCAGCTCTATCGCGACCGCGACCTCTCGCTGAACCGCAACCAGGCGTGCGCGAGCTGTCACCGCCTGCGGCGCACCCGCGATACGGATGGCGAACGGCAGGCCACGCCCGGCTTCGTGGATGCGCGCAACACCCGAGATGGAAGCGCCGTATCCCCGGGTTCGGTGCCCGGCCATTTCGGACACCTGAATTCTCCAAGCTCGGCGTATGCGGCGTTCAGCCCGATCTTTCACTGGGACCCCGAAGAGGAACTGTACGTCGGCGGCCAGTTCTGGAACGGCCGCGCACACGATCTTGCCGAGCAGGCCACGCTTCCGTTCGTCAATCCCGACGAGATGGCCATGCCGAGCCACTGGGCGGTGGTGACGCGGCTGAAAGAAAAAAGTCGATATGCGAGCGAATTCTCCGAAGTCTACGACATCGATCTCGACGCGATTCCCGCGAAGGAAGGCGCCTTGCCGGGCGATCCGCCGCCGTCCGGCGTCGAAGATGCGTACGACCGCATGACCCGCGCGATTGCAGCGTTCGAAAGAATCCGCCGGCTCAACCGCTTCACGTCCAAGTTCGATTTCTACCTTGCGGGCCAGACCGAGCTTACCGAAACCGAAGCCAAAGGCCTCGAGGTCTTCGAGAGCGAGACGAAGGGCAACTGTGCGGCGTGCCATCCGAGCACGATGACGATGGGCGAGGGCACAGCGATGATTCCGCCGCTCTTCACCGACTTCACGTACGACAACATCGGCCTTCCGCGCAACGTGAACATTCCGGGAAATCCTCTGCCGGATCCGGGTCTCGGAGGACGCGGCGACATCGCAGCCGAAGATCCCGACGGTCTCGAGCGCGGCAAGCACAAAGTGATGGGTCTGCGCAACATCGCGGTAACCGCGCCGTACGGGCACAACGGTGTGTTCGCGACGCTCGAGCAGATCGTCCACTTCTACAACACGCGCGACACGCTCGGACCGGTGCCGGACAACAACGATCCGGGCTTCGCCGTCAGCGGCTGGCCGGCGCCGGAGATCGCGGAGAACGTCAACGTCGACGAGCTCGGCGATCTCGGCCTTACCGCGGAGGAAGAAGCGCAGCTCGTCGCGTTTCTTCGAACGCTTACCGACAATTATCCGAAGTGGGGCGGCGATCCGCTGGTGCCGCCCGGTACGCCGTCGCCGTTTGCCGACAGCGCGTTGCCGCCGTTCCCGTAGGCTTCGCGCCAGATTTCATCGCGACGTTCTGCTGCGGAGGGCGGCGTTCATGCGCTCGAGGATCTCGATGAGGATTGCGCGCGACGTCGCGAAATTCAGACGCGCGTAGCCGCGCCCGGAATCGCCGAAGTCCTCTCCGGCGGCAAGTCGCACGCGCGCATGATCGATGAAAAATTCCTGCGGCGTCGGTTCGAGTGCAAGCGAGCGGAAATCCAGCCACGAAAGATACGTTGCCTGCGGGGGGAAATGCGTGACCTCCGGCCAGTTGCTGCGAACGTATCCGGCCACGAAGTCGCGATTGGCCTCGAGATATTGCAGCACGTCGTCCTGCCACGGCTGGCATTCGGTCCACGCCGCGGCCGTGGCGGCAAGTCCGAACGAATTCAGTCCGCCGCGAACGTGCCGGTCGATGCGCGCAAAGCGCCGCTGCAGCTCCGCGCTGCCGAAAACCGCGACGGCGCAGCGAAGTCCCGCGATGTTGAACGCCTTGGTTGCCGACGTGAGCGTGACCGTGCGCGCCGCGACCTCGCTTCCGAGCCTGGCGATCGGAACATGCGCCGAGCCCGGGTAGACGAGGTCGGCATGGATCTCGTCGGAGACGACGATGAGGTCGCGCTCGATCGCGAGCGCGGCCAGCGCCTCGAGCTCGTCCGCGGTGTGCACGCGTCCGGTCGGATTGTGCGGATTGCACAGAAGCAGCATGCGCGTGCCATCGGTCAGCTCGGCGCGAGCTCGCTCGACATCGAAGCGGTAGCCTTCTTCCGTCGCCCTGTATCGCAGCCAGACCGGCACGCGCCGGGTTGCGCGAAGCGCTTCGAGAAACGGCGGATAGATCGGATTCGGCGTGATCAGCTGAGCGCCCGTTTCGCTGAACGCCGCGATCGCAAGATGCAGGCCCTGCACGACGTCGGTCAGCACTTCGACGCGCTCCGGATCGACGTGCCAGCCGAAGCGCTCCTGCATGCGTCCTGCGAAAATCGACGGAAGCCCTTCGGGAACCGGAGTGGGCGGATAGCCGAGGTCGGATGCCGAAAGCATCGACGCGAGCGTGCGCACGATCGGCTCGGGCGCCGTGAAGTCCATGTCCGCGACCGATGCGGACAGCATGTCGCCGCTCGCGCCGGCCCACTTTGCGCAGCGACGCCGGCGCAGCGCCTCGGCGTCGATCCGATCGAAGTCCGGCATCGGTGCAGTGTAGCGCGATGCCGCGGCTCCGCCAGACGGTCGCCGACGGGCTAAACCGATCCTGTCCATAAGCAGCTACGGGTGTCCGGTCCGTCTGCGGATCTCCCGCTTGAGTCTCCGCGCAGCCTGCGGCGGAGTGGCCGCGTGCCCACCGCCGGCGTGACGATCTTCGGAATCCTCAACGTGACCCGCGATTCGTTTTCGGACGGCGGGCGCTTTCTGGATCCGCGTGCCGCGATCGACCATGCGCTCGAGCTGCGTGCGGGCGGAGCCGACGTGATCGACATCGGCGCGGCCTCGAGCCATCCCGAAGCCGAAGACGTCTCGTCGGACGAGGAAATCCGCCGGCTCGAGCCTGTGGTCGCCGAGCTCGTCTCGCGCGGGATAGCAGTCAGCATCGACAGCTGGCAGACGCCGGTGCAGCGCTACGCCATTTCTGCCGGCGCATCGTGGATCAACGACATCCGGGGATTCGCCGATCGCACCTTCTATTCGGAGCTTGCGGCTTCGACCGCGGGTCTCGTCGTGATGCATTCGATCGCAGGCGGCCCGCGGGCGACCCGCGACGAGGCGGACGCAGAGGAAGTCTATCGCGGCGTTCTCGAGTTCTTTGACCGCCGCGTTGCCGAGCTGACTGCGGCCGGCATTGCACGCGAGCGCCTGGTGCTCGATCCCGGCATGGGGCTTTTTCTGGGCGCGAACATGCAGCCGTCGCTGACTGTGCTGCAGCGGCTCGGGAAGCTTCGCGAACGCTACGGCCTGCCGCTGTTCATTTCGGTGTCGCGCAAGTCGATCGTCGGCCGGTTGGTGGAACGGGGCATCGCTGACGGCTCGGCCGAAGAGGATACCCGGCGTTCTGCTGCCGGACGCGACGTCGCGCGCCGCGACGCCGCATCGCTCGCGGCCGAGCTCTACGCCGTCGAAAAGGGCGCAACGTACATCCGCACGCACGACCCCACGCTGCTGCGAGATGCGCTTTCGGTCATGAATGCACTGAGAGACCGCCAGGATTGACGGCGATGGCATTGGCACGCGACTGATCGCGGTTCATCTCGGGCTGCGTGCAGTTCGAGTTGTTGTGTTCACCGATCCTGGTGGAGCGAATCGCGATCGGCAGTCGGGTCCGTGACATACGAAGGTTGCGCCAGGTCTGGGGCCCGGGGCGGTGGCGTAAGCTGAAAGGACAGGCCCGTGTCCGGCTTCCCGACTCCACAGTTTTCTGGGCTGAGGTCCACTGGTATGAAGCAGACGGCATCGGACGCCGGGAAATGAAGATCAAGCAGCTGCTGTTCGAAGAATGATGACACCCGCGAATCATACGCCCTGTTACGTCATGTGCATCGCGAATGGCGACTACCCGGCTTCGCTGGAGGTGCGCAAGGTCTATCGCTGTGTACCCGATGCAGAGGCGAACGAGCACGGGCTGTTCCGCGTCATAGATGATTCGGGTGAGGACTATCTTTACCCCGAGGATCTCTTCGAGCCGATCACCCTGTCGGCCGCTGCCGCAAAGCTCTTCGAGAAGCACTGAAGACCTGCCGCCTGCGGGCGCGCGATGTGCAGCCGCAGCGTATCCGGGGATTCGAAGGCGGAAGTTCGCGGTGAGCGCTGGCATCAGGTCGTTCACCGTGAAAAGTCACGGTCTCGCGATGCTGGGGGGTCCGGCGAGTCGCGTCCGAAGCAAAAGAAATCCTCCGGGGGAAACTCAGTTGAAGCCCATACGAAACAGCATTCCGCTCGCGATCCTGGCCGCTCTCGCCTGCTCGTCCGTGCCGTGCCTGGCCGGAGAGCTCACCGCCGACTACGGCTTCCCCCAGATCCGGGAAGTCTGGAAGAACGAAGGTGACGCACCGGCAAAAATGGACCTCGAAGTCACGCCGAAAGGGAACGCCATCTGTACGTTCACCGTACATCCGGGCGGATCGTCGCAGAAGTTCGACACCGATACCGGAGCGCCGCAGAAAGCGACGTTCACGGTCCCCGGCAAGGGCGGGATCGAAGTGCGTGCAGAGAAGGGCAGCCCCAAAGCCAAGCCGAAAGCCGGAACCGCCGAAGAGCCGACGAGATGCAGCTATTCGATCTCGGAAGCGCACGATCTCAGCAAGTAGCTTCGCGGGATCTAGCGCAGCTCCCATCTCACGCCGCTCGGTCTCAGGGCGTCGAGGAACTCGACGGCGGGAAGCGCCTTGCCCGTCGTCATCACGCCCGCGTCGCGTGCACGGCCGTCGGCAAGCCACATTGCGGTCTGCGTCGCAACGGCCGCGGAAGTTGCGTACACATCCTGCCCGCTCGCGACGAACAGATGATTTCCCGTCGAAGACTGGCCCTGCACGAAGACTTTCCACGGGGAGGCTGCTCGTTCGGCATCCGGCGGGTCGCGGCGCAGCACGCCGGCCAGAGCCGCGATCCGGTCGATCCGCCTTTCGGTCAGGCGTTTACGCATCGCGGGCTGCGCACGAAGCACGAGCGCGACGACCTGCGCCTGCGTTTTCGAAAGCAGCGCATGCGTGCTCGCCGATTGCAGCGAAGCGATGTCGAGCGGCAGCAGCACGGAATCCCCGCCGGGAATCTCCACCGAATGGAATGTCTCGCGCTCGCCTGCGAACGTAACGTCGCGGGGGCGCGGTGCGGTTGGTAGCGGCACGAGCCGTCCGTCGCGGAATGAAGCCAGCTCTTCGCCGAGCATGGTGAGCGCGCTGCGCACGGTGCCCATGCTCGGACGGAAACTCTCCACGAAATAGCTCGAGCTTATGGCCACGAGCGGTCCGCAGCGCTCATGCAGGACCGCGCCGCCCAGATACCCGAACGACGATTCGAGTGCCGCGCCGGTAATCACGGTCGAGCCGGTGCTGACTGCCTTGCGATGCAGCTTTTCGTACACCTGCATCTGGAAAGTCTGCTCGCCGCTGGTGTCCACATAGTGGACTCCGAGATCGACGGCCGCAGCTGCCAGCGGCATTCCGAGACGTGAAAACGGTCCGACCGTTGTGATCACGCTCTTGATGCCGCCGAGCGCCGCGAGCAGCGCCGGCCGGTCGAGGGCGTCGGCCACGCGCACTCCGGGACGCGACGACAGCGACGCGGACAACCGCTCGAGAGCCGGGCGATCACGGCCCGCAATGACGAACGGTCGAGCGGTGTTCTCGAGCGCGCGGACTACGAGACGTCCGGTATGGCCGGTCGCACCAAAGACAAGGATCGGTTCCATCGTGGCAGCAGCACTGGCGTGCGCGCGGCGCGCCGCGCTGGACGGACCGGAGTTAGTGGATGCCGTGCGCCGGAGCCAGCGCCGCCGGCGAAATATGCATGCGCTTGAGTGCTTCTTCCCACATCCGCTCGGGCGGAGTGTCGAACAGGAAGTCCGCATCGACGTCGCTGTTGACCCACGTCGTCTCTGTCAGCTCGCGCTCGAGCTGCGCCGGGCCCCATCCCGAATAGCCGAGAAGGAAACGCACGCGCCGCGGCGGATGCTTGGCGAGCTCGCGCAGCGCGTCGGGCGCCGACGTGATGAAAAGACCTGGCAGGATCTCGCGCGTCCCCGGGCCGGCCAGTCCGTCGACTCTTTCGTGCAGGATCCATCCGGTTTCCGGCTGTACCGGACCTCCGGACCACGCGACCTCGTCCGACGTTCCGTGCCAGTCGACGTCGATTGTTTTCAGCAGATCGCCGACCGGCGTCCGTGTCGGCCGGTTGATCACCAGGCCGAAGGAGCCTTCCGTGCGATGCTCGATCATCAGCACGACCGAGCGATCGAAATTTGGATCGCGAAGCTGAGGCATCGCGATGAGAAGTCCCGGGGCGACGTGCAGCTCTTCCACCATGGCTGAATCTGTACACACCAAGTGGTGCTCCGGCAAGAGCCGCTCTGGGCGAAACTGTTGCTTCCGCGGAGAGTGTGCGGATAGCTCCCGGTCCCGGCCGCACTACCCGGCCGACAGGCGGAGGTTCGCATGGAATACGGTGTGCTCGTTCCTCAGGGGTGGCGGCTCGATCTGATGGGCGTCGACGGCGACGCCGCCAAGTGGAAGACGTGCGATCGCGTCATTCGTGGCCTCGATAAGGCAGGATGGAGCTCGCTGTGGGTCTACGACCACTTTCACACGGTTCCGCGCAAGGAGATCGAGGCGACGTTCGAAGCGTGGACGCTGATGTCGCACATGGCTGCGGTGACGAGCCGCGCGCGCATCGGCCAGCTCGTCACGTGCAACGAGTACCGGCACCCGGCCTATCTCGCCAAGATCGCCGCGTGTGTAGACGTGATGAGCGGCGGCCGCCTGGATTTCGGCATCGGCGCGGGCTGGTTCCAGGAAGAATTCGGCGCCTACGGCTATGACTTCCTGCCCATCGGCGACCGCCTGCGCCGTCTTCGCGAGTCGCTGGAGATCTTCTGCCGGATGTGGGGCGACGAGCCGATGGCGAGCTTCGAGGGCAAGCACTTCCAGCTGAAGGATGCCGTCTGCCAGCCGAAGCCGCTGCAGCGCCCGCATCCGCCGATCGTCATCGGCGGCAAAGGCGAGAAGGTGCTGCTCCGCCTGGTCGCACGCTACGCCGACATCTGGAACTACAACGGCGGCCGCGCCGACTTCCCGCGCTATCGCGAGATCCTGAAGAACCACTGCCGCGAGGTCGGGCGCGATTTCGACGAAATCCGGATCACCGCGATGGCGGGCGGGATCTGTTACGAGAACGATGCCGAGAAGGCGGCGTTCTTCGAGAGCATCGCCGCACAGGGGCATCGCGAGGAGAATCTGCTCAACTTCGTCTCGTGCAAAGGTTCGCGCGACGAGTGCGCGGACTTCCTGCGCGAGTACGAGAAGCTCGGCGTCTCGGGCATCGTCTTCTACTTCAACGACATCGCGTCGTTCGGCAGCGGCCGCTCGCAGGCCGAGAGGTTCCAGGCCGAGGTGTTTCCGCTCGTCGGGTGATCCGGCGGCGCGCTTATGTCAGACAGCAGCCATGCCGCGCAACGTTCTTGGTGAACCGCTCGCTACTTGTTCGATGGACCCCGAAACCGGATTTTTCCGCGATGGATGCTGTCGTACGAGCGAGGAAGACGTTGGTCGTCACACGGTGTGCGTCGAGGTCAGCGCCGAGTTTCTGGAATTCTCGCGCTCGCGCGGAAACGACTTGTCGACGCCGCGGCCCGAATTCGGATTCCCGGGCCTCCAGCCCGGAGACCGCTGGTGTCTGTGCGCTCCGCGCTGGCAGGAAGCGCTCGAAGCCGGTGCCGCGCCGCACGTCATCCTGTCGGCCACCGACGAGAACGCTCTTGAAGATGTCGCGCTTGACGATCTGAAGCGGTTCGCCATCGATCTCTGCTAGCGCTGAGCGCGGTCCGAAGGTTCGTTCTGCGCGTGTTCGTCTGCTGTCCTATCGACGGACATGGTTCGAAGTGACCGCTTGAACCTCTTATAAGCAGGCCGTGATAACGCGCATTGGCGAGTCCGCAATCGAGGGGGTGAACATGATGAACCGATGGCTGCGGAACGTGGTCGTGCTGTCGGCCGCGCTGCTCGGTCTGTTCACATGGAATTCCGGGGCCGACGCGGCGGGGATGCTCGAAGAGCCGCCCCAGTACGGCATCTACTACGATCGCTACGAGCCGACGTTCTACACCGGATTCGCCCCGCGCATTCAGGATCCGCACCGGCTTCACCTCGAGATCGGCCGCGGCAACCAGCTGCGCGTGACGGCCGTTCTCGGCGACAACGAGCTGCAGAGCTACGCGAAGGACCTTCTCGCTCGCCAGAAGACGTACCGGACGCTGGTCGACAGCGGCCGCATCGTGCTGACCCAGAACCGCGGGCTCGAGCAGTTCGAGAAGACCCTGAATGAGGCCGGCGTCGCCGACGCCATCGCGCACGAGGAGTGGCACCGCGACAAGACCATGCGCGAGCGCAACCTCGCGCTGATGGAGAAGCTCAATCCGGGGCGGGTATTCCACATTCACCTGGACAGCGAAGATCTGCTTCGCAGCTGGGCGGCCCGCCTCAAGCCCGAAGACAGCGTGAGGATGACCGACCAGCGGCGTGTCGAGCTACTGAACCTCATGCTGCCGACGCGGGTGCACGTGCTCGAAGTGACACCGGCAAACGCCGCCGCCCTCGAGCATCTCGTCAGGCTCTGCGCGGAGGCCAGGGGGACGGAGCCGCGAGGCGCGCGCGACGAATTCCGCGCTCTGCTCGGCCGCGTGTCCGACGGCGTCTACCAGATGGACGACGACAAGGCGGAGTTCATCGAGTTCACCGCGGTCTATCCCGTCGGAACCCTGAACGACACGGTCCCCGTCAAGGGCAAGCGGATTCCGCTCTATCCGACCACGGGTCGCCGCGCGCTGGTGGTGCACCAGAGGACGCGCGTCGTCGATCATATCCCGGAAGATGCAATCTACAGTTACTCTCCGTGGCTCCCGTACATCCACATCGGCACGCGCATGCACGACGCACTGCATACGCTTTTCTGGCGAATGAACCCGCAGCAGACGTCGTTCCTCCCGGCCGCCTGGCGCAGCGCAAAGAACCCCGACGGCAAGCCCTACGAGTATCTCTGGCTGCTCTCGCGCGGTCCGATGTCGCACGGCTGCACGCACGTGAACGCGGGTCATCTCGCCGAGCTTCGCCAGATGCTGCCCGCCGACGAAGACAAGCTCGCGCAGGTGGATCTCTTCCTCGACAAGTCGGAGCTCTACGATGTCTTCGACGTCAACGGCGACAAGGTGCCGGAAGTCATCGGCGTGAAATACTGGATCGCGTACTCACTGCAGAACAACAAGCCCGACGCGCTGCGCGCTCCGAACGAACGCTGCGCGTACTACGACTGGCTCTACGCCGGAGATCTCAGTTGCCGCGAAGGCGGCGAATCGCGCTTCGCCGCGATTCGCGCCGGCGCTTTCGAAGGGCGCAAGTCGGTCGAAGGCCCGGAGTACCGTGACATCGCGTTGTGGGAAGCGCGTTACGAGCCGGAGAAGGTCCAGTTCTACCGTCTCGTCGACATTCCGTTCGCGCGCGAGCTTCGCAGGGTTGGCGCGGATCGCACGTTCCCCGGACTCGAGTCTGCAGCGCCGTCGCGGCGCTGAGTGCCGGGGCGGCGGAGGCGAGGCACATGTGCATTTCGTCGCCACTCTGCGGCGGAACGGGCGTGCGATTACCACGTCGAGTGTCGTCGATACGGACAACTATCGGGCGCAGCGAAACCCGATGAGCCCTGATGCGAAGGATGGCAGTCTTCCGCCAGAGACCGCGAGCGGTCCGGCTTTTGTCGCAGAGACCAGCGAGCCCCCGCGCGTGAGCGCACCGGGGCCGACGCCGAGCGTACTCGCGCCGACGAGGCACATCGCATCGTCGCTGAAGCTGGCCCAGTCCGCGCACGCCGTAGAGCGTGGTACCCAGTCCGCAACCCACTCGTCGAGATTGCCGACCATGTCGAAGGCTCCGCGTGAGGATACGCAGTTGCTGCGTGTACCGGTGGAGACCAGACCGGGGCCGGCCGCCGACGTGTTGCAATCGGTCGTTCCGTCGTCCGGTCCAGCGTCCGGCGTACCGTTCGCGCCCACCTGCCACTCTGCACTCGTCGGTAAACGCTTCGCGGAATTGGCGCACGCCTCCTGTGCCTGGAACCAGCTGATGTGCGCCGAGGGCAGCTCCGACGGCAGGCTCACGGCGTAGATGTCATTGGCGCAGCTCTGGCCGTCTTTCGTGCATGGGGCGTAGTCTTCGCCCGCCGTGCCCAACTGCACGGCACCGCCGCTCGTCAGCTCGGCGTGCGTAGCTTTGCCAAGTCGGATGTCGCTTACCAGGATCGCGTTCGTGGTGGTCGGATCCGGCACGCGCCAGACGCTCTCCTCGTATTTGTCCAGGCATATCGTGCCCGCCGGCACGGCGTCTGCGCTGCATCTCCTGACGGGTAGTCTTGGAAAGCCTGCCGCTGCGGTACTTGCCGCACCAATCACCTGAGCGATCACAAGAAAGATTTTCACTCTGCTCTGATTCATCATCGTCATCGTCCTTTCCAATCGATCGTCGTTACTCCGCGAGATGCTTCCTCGAGACGCGTTCCGTCTCGCGGAAGCGCCGGAGGTGGGCCGGCGCCATCGGCCAAACCCACTCCCGGCGTCCGCCCCGTCGCAGCGCGCTATCGCAATGTTCGCGACCGCCCCTGCTCACAGAATCCCTTGAACGTTTGCTGGAGCGCTTTCACACTCGAGAATCCCATCGCGCGCGCAGCCGCTTCAAGGCTGCCGAACTGCTCGGTCAGCGCGAGGACGCTCCTGCCGTGACAGTTTGCGGTACCCGGGAGTCCAGCTTCCGGAACGGTATCGCCCGCCAGCGAAACGGCCATGTTGAACGTCCGCAGGGGAACGTCGCCAATGATGTCCGTACCGATTCGCAGCCAGTCCGGCTTCAACGCGGAGTTGCGGATCCACGCCTGCAGGTCGCCCACGAACGGCGTCCCGGGGGGCACGAGCGGCTTTGGTGTCGACAGGAAGAGGAACTGGCCGGCGGCGACCTCGACCTCCGGGCGGAAGAAATAGTGGTCCGCCGGCAAGACGACCGGAGGCGTGAAGGTGATCGTGATCCGAACCTCTTCACCGCGCGCTGCTCCGTCGCCATGAGTCAGGTTCGCGGGCGCCGGGTTGACGCCGTCGGAGACCGAGTTCAGTGCCTGGAAGCTCGCGTTCAGAACTTCGGCACGGAAAGAGAGTGTTCCTCTCTCGCCGTCGCGTGTCGCGCTGCCGATCTCGACGTCCGCCGGCGAATTGGCCCGCGAGGGGACCCTCACGACGGGGAGCACGACCGAGTCGTTCGGGAAAACGTGGTAGAACTCGACCTCGACGTTGTCGATATCCGTCAGGGCAGTTCCCGTCGGAACCAATCCTTCGATCGTCGCCTGGGCGATCGTAGTAGTCTCGGTCAGGATGAAGTCATCGGCGGTCTCGGTCTCAAGGTTTCCTTTGCCGACAGGCTGCGACAGCGTTCCGAGCAGTCCGTCGGGCGTACCGGTGCTGAAGAAATACGGATCGGCTGATGCAGCCCTCGCCAGCGACAGCGAAGCGATCATCGTGGCAACTGCCACACCGACACGCAGGCGTGCCGGTACGACCGCGGGCGTCACGCCGTCACAGATTCTCCGAAGTTTCATGGTCGTGTGTGATTGAATCATGACGGTCTCCTTCTGATTGAGTTGGGTTGGAGCTTGCACGGAACCGCAAACAGCAGGGTGCGGTCCGGTCGTGGCCGCGAGGTTTTGGATCCCGCGGCGGGTCCATTCGAGAAGGCAAGAAGCAGGGCGCGGTGTGCGGCCTGATTCTGCGGTGCGCTGCATTTCCTCATTCCATCCTCCGTCCGCATTCGATGTTGCGACTATCGGGAACTACGAATGGATGGTTGGAAGGTTTCGCTCATCTCGACGATGAGGCGCGCGATGTGCAGAGGCGCCGCGTCCATCGTTCGAGCAAGATTGAAGGGTTGCGAGCTGCGGTGTGGCGCCGCTCAATGAGCACCGCGAGCTTGCACGTCAAGAGAACGCGCACAGCGCGGCCGTGTCGCCATTGGAGTAGCGCTCCATGGCCGCGTCCGAACTGTCAGCGGCCGGGTCGTGAAGAGCCTAAGCGCGCCCGAGCGCCGTCACGAGCCGCTCGGCTGCAGCCTCCCCCGACCGCACACAATCCGGAATGCCGACGCCACGGTAAGCCGCACCGGCGAGCGCGAGCGTTGCAAAGCGCCCCGCCTCTTCTTCGATGCGTGCAACGCGCTCCAGATGCCCGACGTTGTACTGCGGCATCGAGCGCGGCCAGCGCGTGACGAGCGTTTCGGTCGGCCGCGCATGAATGCCGACGAGGTCGGCCAGATCGCGATCGACTCCGGCAAGGATGCGGTCGTCGGGCATGTCGTAGACTTCGGGGAACAGTGCGCCGCCGACGAAGGCGCGCAGCAGAACGCTGCCGGCCGGAGCGCGCCCCGGATATTTGACGCTGCTGAACGTGCACGCGAGCAGCGTGCGCTTTTCACTTGCCGGGACCACGAACCCGAAACCGTTCAGCGGATGCGTGATCGCATCGCGCCGGTAGACGAGATTGACGGTCGCCGACGACGCGTACTCGATCAGGTTGAGCGAGCGGGCAAGCTCCGGCGCCACGCCTTCGAGCATGCGCGATGTCGCGTAGGCCGGCGCGGCAATGCAGACGGCGTCGGCCGGGATCACGTCGTCGAGCGTGAAGACATTCCAGCGGTCGCCTTCGCGTTCGATGCGCTCGACCGCGACGCCGTTCCGGATCGCGCCGTCCGGCAGCAGCTCGCGCAGCCGCTCGGGCAGAACCGACAGTCCGCGATCGAGCGAAATGAACAGCGAGTAACGCGGCCCTGCCGCACTGCCTTCGGCTGCATCGTCGCCGCCTCGCGCCGCGCGGCGCCGCGATTCGATGAGTCCGAGGATCAGGCTGCGGTGCTTGCGCTCCATCTCGACGAATCGAGGCATCGTGGCGCGCAGGCTCAGCTTCTCGGGATCGGCGGTATAGACGCCGCCGACCATCGGCTGCGCGGCGCGCTCGAGCGCCTCGCTGCCGAGCCGCCGCCGCACGAACGACGCGAGGCTCTCGTCCGCCGCATCGCTGCGGCGCGGAAGCACGAGGTCGGCCGCCATGCGCAGCTTTCCCGCCCACGAGAACAAACCTGTCGCCGCAAAAGGTGACAGTCGCGACGGCGCCATCATGTAGAAGCCTTCCGGGATCGGATGCAGCTTCTTGCCGAGCGCGACGAAGCTCTGGCGCGACTCGTTCCTGGTTCCGACGATGCGCGGCCCGAGACCGATCTCTTCGCACAGCGCACGCGCCCACGGTTTCTCGGTGATGATCGAATCGGGGCCGAGCTCCATGACGCAGCCGCCGCGATTGACGGATTCGATCACTCCGCCGATGCGCGCCGAGCTTTCGAGCACAATGATTTCCGCATCGAGCTTGCGCTCGGCGGCAAGCCGGTGGGCGCGGTACGCCGCTGACAGGCCGGCGATGCCGGCTCCGACGATGACGATTCTTTTTGTCACCGGCCGGCTCGGCTCGTTCGTGAGTTGCTGGATCCGGACAACTCAGGCCTTCCCGGAAAGCTCGTGCACGGCCTCGACGAGTGCGATCACGTGATCGACGGGCGTCCCGGGGAGAATGCCGTGTCCGAGATTGAAGATATGACCAGGGCGGTCGCCGACCTCTTCGAGCACGCGCGCGGTTTCGCGCCGGATCACAGCCGGATCGGCGAACAGGAGCACGGGGTCGAGGTTTCCCTGCACGGCAATGCCCGGAAAACGCTCGAACACCGGGCCGATCGCGACGCGATGATCGACGCCGATCACCGAGCAGCCGCTTTCGACCTGCATGTCGAGGAGCGTCGCCGTATCGGTCCCGAACTGGATCAGCGGCACGTCTTTCGGAAGCAGCGAAGTCAGCGTCTTCATGTGCGGCAGGACGTACGTGCGGAAATCCGATGGCGCAAGGCAGCCGACCCAGCTGTCGAAAAGCTGCACGGCCTGCACGCCGGCGGCGATCTGGCCGTTCAGATAGGCCGCAACCGCGCGTACGAGCTTGTCCATCATCGCATCCCACGCGCCTTTGTCTTCGTAGAAGAAGCGCTTGGTCTGGATGTAGTTGCGCGAGCCGCCGCCTTCGATCACGTACGACGCGAGCGTGAATGGCGCGCCGCTGAAGCCGATCAGTGGAATGCCCGGCGCGAGCTCGGCGCGCGTCCGGCGGACCGCGTCCATTACGAACGACAGCGATTCGAGCGGATCGATCTCGCGCAGCCGGTCGACGTCCTGCGGGCCGCGAACGAGCGCGGAAAGGCTCGGACCGTCGCCATGCACGTACTCGAGTCCAAGGCCCATCGGCTCGAGAATGAGCAGGATGTCCGAGAACAGGATCGCGGCGTCGGCACCGATGCGTTGCTGTGCCTCGACGGCGACGCGCGCCGCAAGCTCCGGTGTCTTGCACAGCTCGAGGAACGGCGCACGGGCGCGTACCTCGCGATACTCCTGCATGTAGCGGCCGGCCTGTCGCATGAGCCATACCGGCGTGTATGGAACAGCCTCGCGCCGGCATGCGCGCAGGAACACGCTGTCCTGAAGCGCATCGGCGAGTGCCGGCACTTCGGTTGCTGCTCGCGGCTGCTGCGTGATCGTTGCGGTTGCGTGGCTGCGACGTGCCGCTCGCATCCTGTCGCGGCGCGCGATGACGAGCGCGGGCGCCAGGTCGGCGCCTTCCCTGATGAGCGTGCCGAGCTTCGGATGCGACGGCTCGAAGTCGACGGCGAACCCCTGCTCGCGTAGCGTCTCCGTGCACAGCGGGCCGACCGAACCGACGACCACCTCGCTGACTGCGTCGCGGAAGCGATCTTCGAGACCAAGCCCGCGAACCACTTCGAGAAGATTGTAGACCTGGTTCGAGCTCGTAAAGAGCAGCACGTCCACGGTGCGTGCGAGAACCTGCCGGATCGCATCTTCGAGCGGACGGCGGTCGTCGGGCAGCTCCCAGCGATACACGGGAACTTGCGTGACGAGAGCTCCGCGGCGCTCGAGCTCACCGGCCAGATCGTCGTTGGCGACACCGTACTGCTGGATCGCGATTCTCGCACCGCGAAGCTCGATCGACTCGTCGGCTTCGTCGAGCGCCAGCAGCAGCTCACGCCAGGTGTTCGGCTCCGGGACCGTGATCGTGATCGCTATGCCGAGCTCGCGCAGTGCCTGGACCGGCTTCGGTCCGCGTGCAACGACCGTCGTTCTCGCGAGCGCCTCGACCAGCCGCGGAAGCTCGAAACGGGTCTTCCACACCGAGAACAGCGTCCGCGTTCCGACGCCCGTCAGGAACAGCACGATGTCGATGCGCCCGTCGAGCAGGTCGCCGGCAAATGTGAACGCGGCCTCGTTCGACTCGAGCGGGACTTCCTTCATGGATGGCGCCGAAATCGCGACGCCGCCGGCCCGCTGGATCAGCCTTGCGGTGTCGGCCGCCATGCGGCTCTCGAACGACACGACGCGCAGCCCGCCGTAGCCGCGGCCCGATCGCGCGATGGAGTTGTCTTCTTCGGCTTCGGTTTGCGTCATCGGGTCGGTGATTCTCTGTGGTTGACGCGACGCGCCGCCAACGTCCATTCGGCTTGCGGGCACACCCTCGCCCGCGCACTGGCCTGAATGTTTCAAGATCGGTCCGGGACGGCAACCGTGGTGCGCTGCCCCGAATTCGATATTGACCGCGCCTTTGCGGAGTGCGTTACTTCGGCCGCGCACCATGCGCGGGAGGCCTGCGAATCCCGCCGCGGTTTTGCGCCGGGAAGGCTTGCGGATTCCGGTTTGAGCCGCCGCGAGCCGGTAGGGAAGAAACCCGTGCCGATCAGGCCCGTACTGGTCAGGCACGCTGATCGGACTGCTGATCGAGCAGCCGATCAAGAAGGAGAAACGCCGATGCAAGTCCGCGACATCCGCAAGAGCACTCCCGCCCAGCTTCAGACGATCTCACCCGACCAGAAAGTCAGTGAGGCCGTCGAGCTCCTCTGCAAATTCAACATCGGCGCCCTTCCGGTTCTCGACCTCGAAGGTTCCCTGGTCGGCATCATTTCGGAGCGCGACGTCCTCAGGGAGTGCTGCAAGGAAGATCCCAGGACAGCGCTCCAGCAGAAAGTCCGCGACGTGATGACCCGCGAAGTCATCATCAGTGTCCCGGACGACACGCTCGATTACGTGATGCGCGTGATGACCGAGCGCCGCGTCCGCCACCTGCCGATTATCGAGAATCGAAGCCTGGTGGCCATCGTCTCGATCGGCGACGTCGTCAAGGCCCAGTACGAAGAGAAAGAAACCGAGATCCGTTTCCTGCGCGACTACATGCAGGGCGCGCTGGCCTGATGGCGCGGTAAAGGCGCCCGTCCAGATGGCGCGCCGCCAGCGGCGCCCGTCGAGATAGCGCGCCGCTGGCGTCCGACAGGCGTCCCTCTGCGCTCGCGGCCTCGCGGCGCGTGGCATAGACGTGCCGGCAACGGCATGTCTGTTCGCACACTGATCGCTGCCGCCATTGTTCTAGCCGGTTGCCACCTCGATCCCGCTTCCGCGCCGCCGCGCCGGTGCGAGACCGGCCGTCCGCTCGCGGGGGCCGCAGCCTTTCCCGACGAGATCGCACGCAGAATTCAGGACACCCGCGTTCCCGCCGAGGCGCACGCGTCGAAGTCCGCGCGCTGCAATCGCCTCGTGCTCGAGCCGTCTCCGTTTGCGCTGCGACATTCCGTCGATCCGGTCGACTGGCGTGCCTGGTCGCCGGAAGTCCTCGCCGAGGCCGAACAGCACAAACGCCCACTTCTCGTGCTGTCGGGGTCTTCTGCGGCGGACGTGCCCGCGTCGTTTCTGGGGCGCAAAGGCCGGCGGCGCCGCGTGGCGCATCAGATCAATTCGCAGGTCATTCCTGTGCTCGTCGATCGCGACGAGCGGCCGGATGTCGACGCGTACCTGATGCAGGCAACCGAGGTCCTGACGGGCGGCGGAGGCTGGCCCGCGGTGGTTTTCCTCGAGCCGCACGGTGGCCCGTTCGCCGCATATTCGTGGGGTGCAGCCGGCGCCGGCGAAAAGGATTTCGCAACCGTCGTCGAGCAGACGCTTCGCCACATCACGCTCGCCGGTACGCCGGCCGAACGCGCCGATGCGACGTTCGAGAAGATGCAGAAGCGCGTCGCGATCGATTCATCGGGCCCGCTGCCGGACGCGGCCGGCGTCGCGGCGTCGCTCACCGGCTATCTTGCAGCGTCGTACGACGCTGCAGCCGGCACGTTCGGGCCGCCGCCGCTGTTTCCGCGCGCGCCGGCGCTGTCGTTCCTTCTGCATGTCGAAGGCGAGCGCGAGCGGCCGCTCGCGCGCCAGATGGCGTTTTCGGTGCTCGAAAAGCTCGGCGCGAGCGCGCTCGAGGATCCGGCCGGAGGATTCTTCCGATATGCGCGCGGCGCAGGCTGGCACGAGCCGGCCGAAGGCAAGCCGCTTGCCGATAATGCGGCGCTCGCGTCGGCATTTCTCGAAGCTGCCGAGATCGGCAATCGCCAGGATCTTCGCGAGGACGCGCGCAGGATCGTCGACTTCCTGATGACCGATCTGCGCCTTGCGGACGGTGCGTTTGCCGTGTCGATTACCCGCACGGCGCCGGCAGCGGCGGAAAGAAATGATGCCGTGCTCGCCGATGCCAACGCGCTGGCGATCTCGGCGCTGATACGGGCTGCGCGCGTGCTCGGCGAGCCTCGCTATGCAGACGCTGCAAAGGCTGCGGCCGCATTTGTCGACACGCATCTTCGCAGCGGCGACCGCATCCGCCACTGCGTGTACCGCGACGGCCGGGCGTGCGGGTCGAGCGACGGTTATCTGTCCGATCACGCGCTCGTCGCACTGGCCTACCTCGATCTCGATGCGGCCTTTGGCAACGACTGGCTCGCCCGCGCGCGCACGATCGCTGACGCATTGCCCGCGCGTTTCGAGCACGCATCGAGCGGCGGATTCTTCCAGACCGCTTCCGACGGCGAGCTGCTGCCGCTCCGATGGAAACCGGTTCTCGATACCAATGTACCGTCGGGGAACGGGGCTGCGGCGCTTCTGTACGAAAGGCTCGCCGCACGCACCGGAGAGCAGCGCTACGGCGAGATCTGCCGGCGCACGCTCGCGGCGTTCTCGAACGTGCTCGCGCTGCGTCCGCTCGCCGCACCGTCACTCGTCACCGCGCTCGGAGAGTGGAGCCGGATCTATCCCCGGGCACCGGGTGCCGCCGATGCCGCGAGCGTGCCGCCGCAGCTCGAACCGGCGCCGGCCGTGCATCCGTAGCAGTGCCGTGCGGTCTGGATCGCCGAGCGGTTGAGCTCGGCGAACGAATCGATCGTCCACAGCGTCTGGCGCGCGCCGCGATGCTCGAGGGCAATCTCCTCCATCTGGTGGAAATCGCAGTCATGGAGCGCGCCGTCCCACGCCACGCTGACGAGGCTGCGGCACATCAGCGAAGGAACCGTTTCCGCATTGAAGTGCGATACCAGCAGGCTCATGTACCGCTCGTCGTCGCCGCTGCGCGCAAGCATCTCGGCGAAACGCTTGATCGGAAGATTCGTGATCGTGAGCAGGCGGTCGAAGCTGATGCCGAACAGCCGGTCGAGCTCTTCGCGATACTTCGCTTCGAGCTCGCGCTCCGAAGGAGGAAGAAACGCGCCGACCGGATTGTAGACGAGGTCGAGCGACAGCCGGCCCCCGAGGCCGTAGCCGATGCTGTTCAGCAGCCGCAGCGCCTGGATGCTCTTGTCGAAGACGCCTTTGCCGCGCTGGCGATCGACGTTCCCGGCGGTGTAGCACGGCAACGAGCACACGAGCGCAACGTCGTTGTCGTGGTAGAGCGCCGGCAGGTGGCCCATGCCGGGCTCGAACAGCACGGTCAGGTTGCAGCGCACGATCACGCGCTTTCCATGCGAACGTGCGGCTGTGACGAGCTGCGGGAAGTGTGGATTGAGCTCGGGGGCTCCTCCGGTGATGTCGACCGTGGTCACTTGCGGTGAACCGGCGAGCAGATCGGCAACTCGCGACGCGGTCGCGGCGCTCATGATTTCCGTGCGTTTCGGACCGGCATCGACGTGGCAGTGATGGCAGGCCTGGTTGCAGAGCTTGCCGACGTTGATCTGCACGGTCTCGACCACGTCGCGCACGAGCGGCCATTGCGCATGTTCGTGCAGCGTCTGCTCGAATGTCGGCTGAGCGGTCACTTCTTCTCCAGATGAACTTCGCTTACGCGCACGCGCTGCGACGTAAAGCGCGGGACTTCGTCGTGGAAGAAGACCATCCGATAGCTGTCGACGCCGCCGGCCGGAATCGCCTTGACCTCCTGGGGATGGGTGTGACCCTCTTCGTCGGGCCGCATCTGTTCGGCGCTGCGGTTGAAGCCTTCGACCGAGTTGACCACGTTGCCCTTGTCGTCGAGCAGCTCATAGCGCAGCACGATGTACTGTACCGGCGCATCCCCCTTGTTGCGGAGCTCTCCGCGCATCACGAAAACGCTTCCTTCGCCGAACGGCGAGGCCGGCGTCGAGCCCATGAACAACTCGGACAGGTTATCCCACGAAGAGGCCGTGCTTGTGATCTCGATGCGGTTGATTGCCTGCACCTCCGTTGCAGGCTCGGGAGGCTTCGTCGTTTCGCCCGCTGTCGCGACATGCGGTGTCACGATTGCAAATGTGACAACTACCGCGAGTGACACAGTGCGCCGCGAGCGAAGGATTCGCGCCGGCCAGACGTCGAAGCGTTCCCTGGAACGATCAGCCATGATGGAAACTCCTCCTGCGGCTCCTGCAACCACCTCTATCGGTGTGCTGAACGGGGGTTCAGGCCCTGCTCAGCCGCGATCCTCGACAAAAAGACTCGACGCCAGCACGCCACGATGCGCCTGCGATGACAAGGTGCATTGGAAAGCCGGTTGTCTTGCTCTCATACGGGTGCCATGAATGCTGGCGTCAGGGGGTAAAAGCTTGGCTGAGCCTTCCATCGCATCAATAGAGGAGAGCGTTGCATCGTCTCGCGCGTCCACGCGATCCCGCATCGCCGTGGCGCTCGTCAGCCTGGCGGTGATCATCGCAGTTGGTGTGGCTGCGGCCAGGGCAGGTTCGTGCCGCGTCCTCGTTGCGCTCGGTTCGGTCGATTTCGAGCCGTCACCGGCCGGTCTTTCGGCGCGCGTCTCGGGCAACTGGGAGTTCGACAACATCATTCAGGTCGTCAGCGGCCTGTCGTACAACGTGGTGCTCGTGCGCGAAGATCATTTCGTACGGCTCCATTATCCCGAGGGTTCGTTTTCCGGAATCGTTCCCGGCCTCGGCTCGCGAATCGATGCGGGCATCGACGGCAACGACATCATCTCGATTGAAGCCGCCGGCGTGAACGAGCCGGCTGCACGCTTCGTCAGTCTCGAGGCGCAGCGCCTCAAGGTCTCGAGCCCGGTTCCCGAAGGCGATGGCCCGATCAGTGTGATCGCGTACATCGTTCTCGACGGCGATTACGTTACTCCGATCATCAGCAACACGATCACCCGACCTCTCGAGCCGGTGGCCGTCCCGGTTCCCGACGAAGGCGATCCGGCCGATCCGACGCCCACTACGCTTCCGCCGCAATGAAGACGAGAATCGCAAAAGCGCACGAGCGCAGCCGCCTGCGACGTCGTCTCCCGATGCGACGCTCGTTCGCATTCGCCGCGGTGCTGGCTGCAGCTGCGCTGTCGACGATTCTTCCGCAGGCGGCGCACGCAGATCTTTGCACGAACGTTGCGCCGGTCTTCGAAAACGATCCGTGCGATCCGGCGACCGGCCCGTACCCGATGCTTCCGAACCTTCCGCTCGTGCTGCCGCTCAAAGGTCCGGCCGGGCGATGGAGCGACGGACCGCCGACGATCATCCCGGACTTCACGGGCGACGTCGATCTCGCGGTCCGCGTCGGATCGCTTCCGTCGAGCACCGAGATTCCGCCACCGGCCGGAAGCGCGGCCAATCCGTCGCTGACGCAGGTGGTCGCCGGCGGCGGCGGAAGCGCCCAGGGCAGCTCCACTGCATTTACCGTGTTCGTGACCGATGGACCGGGAGTGACGACCTACGGTCTGCCTCTCGCCGGACTCGATGAGCGGCCGGTTGCGGTCTTCGGTTACGCGGATCTCGACGGCGATGGTTCGATCGGACCGACCGAGGTCGACGGCTCGGCGGACAACGAGCTCGAAAAGCAGGAAGCGATCGCGCACGTCGGCCGTCAGGTCGGACAGATCTCCGGCGACCGCTTCTCCAACTCTCTCGCCGTGCGAATCGGCGCGCCTGCGAGCATCGGCGGCCTGCGCATCGGGCTCGTTGCAGGAATGTACACCGGCGACGATCCGGGCCAGCTGTGGTCGAACGGCACTCCGATCTTCACGAGCTGGCCGTTCTTTCCTCCGCTCGATCCTCTGCAGGTCGTCTATCTGACGGAAGCCAATCCGCCGGATCCGAACGGACCGAACATCCTTTTCTACCAGCCGTCCGAGTTCCTGCTGCCACCGCCGGATACCGAGTTCCTCGTCAACAGGTTCGCGGTACCCGCCAACGGCAGCAATGCATCGACGGACCAGTTCATCTCGATCAGCGGTCCCGCCGTCGGCGCGAGGCTCATGCGCGACGTTGATCCCGGCAACTACACCGCAGCGTCGCGCCTCAACATCCGTCCGGCACCGGCCACGACCGGCCTCGCCCGCAAGCTGGTCGCGCCCGCCGGAGAGATCGCGATCCGCTCGGGCCTCGACGTCAAGGTTCGCCTGATGCCGGTCGACAGTCTCGGAAACATCGCAGATCCGGGTCCGGACGGCGTTCCGGCCAGATTGCTTGCCGAAGGCGGCCTGAAGATCCTCGCGCCCGACACGGACGGCGACCCGTACGGTGAAACGATCACGGTTTCGTCGGCGCGCGGGACGGTCGTGCGACTCGGCACCAGAGGCGTCGAGGGCCGTACGCGCGTGACGCTTTATGATCCGCCGCCCGCCGTGCCGGTCGGCCTCGACCAGGCGCTGGTCTTCGTGACTACCAGCGGCGACGTCGACGCCGACGACGACGGCGTCCTCGACGATGGCGACGGAAGCGGCACGATCGGCGACCGCCCGTGCTCGGCGGCCGATCTCGCCGCATCAACGCCGTGCGACGACAACTGCCCGAACGTCGTCAATCCGTCGCAGAGCGACAGCGACGGCGACGGGCAGGGCAACTGCTGCGACGGCACGTGCGTGCTCAACGACGACGGCTCCGGCTGCATCGAATGCCCGGAGGCCGCGTCCCGGTTCCGCTCGCTCAGCAGCCGCGCGAAGACGGCGATCCGGCCGCGCATCGGCCTCAAGCCCGACCGCGTCGGAATCCGCACGGTGCTCAGGCTCGAGGAAGGTCAGGACATCGCTCCCGACAGCGAGCAGGTCGAGGTTACCGTCGCCGAAGGCGATCGCCTCCATTATTTCGTCCAGCTTGCCGGCGCCTTCACGCTCGTCGACGACAAGCCGACGTACGAGTATGAAGATCCGACGGCTTCGATCGGCGGCATCTACCGCGCGCGTCTCCGTCATACGGCACGTGGATTCCGCGCGCGCTTCCAGGCCCGCCAGCTCAACCTCGTCGACACCCAGCCGGCCGAAGAGCTCGCGAGCGGGCTGGTGCTTGCGATCACGATCGGCGACGACACGTTTACGCGCCACATGAAGTGCGCATCGTCGCTGAGTGTCGTCCGCTGCGTCAGCACAGACGTCGCCGTAACCCCGCCGCCGACGCCGTAGCCCAGGCATCCCCGCCGCATCTCGTGGCGTTTCGCCGTAGCGCACGGCAGCGTAGTATGCCGCAAGCGATGGCAACCGGCGCCGCGAGCATCCGTCCCCAGACTGTGGCGTCTTCGCGTCCGCGGCTTCTCGCGCCGGGAGCCGCACGTGTTGCTGCCGTTACGATCGCGCTCGTCATCGTCTCGATCTGCGGCTTCAACTCGGTGCGCGGCATCGGCAGGCCGTTTCCCGGGTTCTTCGTCTGGGAGAATCTTTTCGTGCCGGCCATCGGCGCGTCGTCGTGGAGCGGCGTAAATTCGGGGCTCCCGTATCATTCGTGGCTGATCTCCGCCGACGGCGCCCACCTCGAGACCGCGGACGATCTTGCGAGGGTGCTGCGCGGCAAGCGCGCGGGCGACGTCGTGCACTACGAAGTCGATCGCGCCGGCCAGCGGCAGGCCGTCGCCGTGCCGGTCGAGATCTTCACGATTCGTCACTACCTCGAGAGCACCGGCATCTTCCTGTTCGACGCGCTCGCGTTGATGACGCTCGCGGTCGTGATGCTTTATCTGAAACCGGTCGGCGGGGATTCGGCATCGCTGTCGCTGTTCGCGACGATGCTGGCGCTGTATCTGGCCACGGCGATCGATCTTTTCGGCCCGTACAATTTCCGCGAGCTGTATTTCTTTTTTGCCGGCGCTGCGCCGACGACGGCGTTCACGGTGCTCAGCTGGTTCCCGATCGCCCGCAGGCGGCGAAGCTGGGAGACGCCTGCGCTGTGGGTCCTCGGCGCCGCATCGCTTGCGTTCGGTGCGGCATCGAACTGGGCGTTCTTCGAGCACCGCGAAACGCTGCTGGCGCTCGACCGCCTGTTCCACGTCTATCTCGCCACGAGCATCCTCGGCTCGATGCTGTTTTTCTCGTGGCACTTTGCGACGTCGCACGACCAGTACGTACGCCAGCGTACCAAGGTCGTGCTGCTGTCGAGCCTTGGCGCTTTCCTGCCGGCGCTCGCGCTGGTGGCCGTCTACGCCGGCATGGCCGCAATTCCATTCAACGTGCTGACGATCTTCTTCGTCGCGTTCCCGCTCGGCATCGGTTACGCGATCGCGCAGCACGACCTCTTCAACGTCGACCGCCTGATCAAGCGTGCGCTCGCGTACCTGCTGCTGAGCGCAGCGGTGATCGGCAGCTACGGCGTCGTCATCTCGCTGCTCGAAGTCGTCTTCGAGGACCTGACCGGCCCGGCCGAGCGCCTGACGTCGGGACTGATCGTGCTGATCCTGCTGATGCTGCTCAACCCGAGCCGCGACCGCATGCAGGCCTTCATCGACCGCCTCTACGACCGGCGCCGCTACGAGTATCGCGACGTCGTGCAGAACGTCTCGCGGCGCTTCAGCTCGATCCTCGATTTCGAAGCGCTCGTGCGTACGGCGCTCGAGCTGATCGACGAGACCGTGCAGCCGCTTTCGGCCGAATTGTTCACGATCGGCGAGGGCGGCGTGCCGGTTCGGCGTGGCGCGCTTCTTTACGACGGCGGGCCCGGCTCGAGCGGACGTATCGTGGTGACCGACCAGTCGGCGCCGGAGCTGGCGCCGGTCGTCGACGAGCTGCGTGAATCGGACGTGTTTCTCGGCGCGATGGCGACGAGCCGCGAAGGCAGCGCCCGGGTGCTTGCGACCGGCATGCGACTCGAAGATCGCGAAACCGGATTTCTCGTGGTCGGCCCGAAGCGCGCGGGAGGCTATCACACCGGCGACGACGCCGAGCTGCTGCGCACCATGTCCGACCAGCTTGCCGTCGCACTCGAGAACGCGCAGGCCTACGACACGATCGGCCGTCTCAACGTCGATCTCGGCGCCAAGGCGACGGCGCTCGAGCAGACCAACCGCGAGCTGCGCGACGCGCAGGACCAGCTCATCCGCGCGGAGCGACTTGCCGTCATCGGCGAGCTTTCCGGCGCAGTGGCGCATGCGATGCGCAACCCGCTCGCGGCCATCAAGATGGCCGCCGATTTCGGCGGCATGGAATTCGAGCAGCATCCGGCTGGAGAAAATTTCCGCGACATCAGCTCGGAGGCCGGAAGGCTCGAGAAACGCATCCGCGACCTTCTCGATTTCTCGCGGCCGTTCGAGCCGCGGCCGGAGCGGGTCGATCTTCACGCGGTCGTCGCTCGCGCGGTCGACGTGTCGCGCGGAAAGGCGGCGCAGAAAGGCGTCGAGCTTGCGCTCGCCGGTCAGCCCGGTGGCAGTCCGGCGAACGTCGACGTGGGGCTTTTCGAGCAGGTCGTGGTCGAGCTCGTCGCCAACGCGATCGATGCCTCTCCGGAACGTGCGCGCGTCGAGGTCCGCACCGGGAACGATTCCGGCTCCGCATGGGTTTCGGTTGCCGACAGCGGACCGGGAATCGCCGAAGAAAAACGCCCGCGGATCTTCGACCTGTTCTTCACGACCAAGAAAACCGGGACCGGATTCGGCCTGGCGACCGTCAAGAAAATCGTCGATCGCCATGGCGGCTCGATCCATGTCGACACCGGCGAAGGACGCGGAACGAAGTTTACGATTCAGCTTCCGCGGGTGTGACGCTCGCGCCGCGTTCCCGACACCGCGATCGCAACCAGAAGCAGCAGTGCGGTGGCCGCGCTCGTCGCCGCGCCGATTGCGAACGTGCGCGGCCAGTAGTCGAGCTCGACGCGCGAGGTTCCTGCGGGAACTTCAATGCCCTGCACGAGCCCGTGCACGCGGCGGATCACGGCAGCCTTTCCGTCGGTGGTCGCGTGCCAGCCGGGAAGATCCGCCTGGCTGATGACGAGAAAACCATTCGCGCCTGCAGGTACTTCTGTTTCGAGCACGATGTGTCCCGGCCGCTCGTCGACGATTTTCGGCATCGATGCGATTGCGGCGACCGGCCCGGGCGGGAGCGCGGAGCCTTCGCACGACACGAGCGCGGTCGCGGCGGGATCCGGAGCGCCGGTCTGCAGGCTCGCATCGATTTCGGCGGCGTTGCCGCAGCGCACGACCGAGACGAATCGGAAACGGGCGAGTGCATCATCGCGCCGCGCGAGCCGCGCGTCCGGATATTCGGAAGCAATCCGGTAGACCGCCCGATCGAGCGGCGGCCAGAACGCTTCGCCGCGCCGGGTCTGGATCACGTACGGACAGGAAAGCAGTGCGAGCGTGCGATCGGACGCGGCGAAAAATCCGCGTCGGAACGTGACCTCTTCTTCGACCATACCCGTGGCCGCGGCGAGCTCGCTCCACAGGTAAGGACCGGCGCCGTGCACGGCGGGAACTTCGAACTCGGTCCCATAGTCTCCGAGCAGGAACGAAGGATCGCGCTTGAGAAAGAAGTGACGCGGCGTGAGCACTCTCGCGCCGGGGTCGAGATCGTCCGCGATCGCGGGCCGCGCGCCGGAGATATCGGCATTCGCAGGGTTGCCCGCGATGAGCGGCGCTTCGTTGATTCGCAGTGAGACCGCCGTTGCGACAATCGCCAGTGCGACCGCGATGCGCGGCCATCGCGCAGACGGCGCGAACGCCAGCATCTTCGACGCGCCGAGCGCCGACAGGCCGGCCATGGCGAACGACAGCTCGAACAGATGCTTGAACGGATGCCGGAACGCGCTCAGCACGGGAACGTGCCATGCCCACGCGCTGACGGGCGTTGCATCGCCGATCGACAGCAGAAAACCCGTGATCATCAGCAGCACGAAGAACAGCGCGATGCGCGTGCGCGAGAAAAGGCCGGCGAGCGCCGCCGCGACGGCGGCGGCACCGAAGTGATACGCAGCCGCCGGCGGAAACTCCATGCCGCTGGCCGTCGACGGAATGATCCAGCCGAGCACCATCGACGGCGTCGCGGCAAGCGACTGGAAGACTTCGAGCGGAAGCGATCCCGGCCGCCGCGACAGCGATTGGAGCTCGAGCGCCGGGACAAGCTGCACGGCCGCGAGCAGGATCCCGGCCACGTAGATCGACGCTACGACGGCGACCGGCCGGAGGCCGCGCTCGCCGCCGAGAAGCGATGCGCCGTACGCGACAGCGACGAGCCCGCTGTAGAAGCTCAGCTCCGGAAATCCGGCGAGCCATTGCAGCGCCACCGCGAAGGCGCCGACGGCGATCCATTTCGCGCGGCGCGCCGCGATGATTGCGGGACGCGCCGGATCGCTCGCGTCGCGCTGATCGCTCGCCGCACGCGCCGGGTTGTGTGGATCGCTTGAAGCGAAGTGCACCGCCGCAAGGATCAGCGGAAGCCACACCGCGGAGTTCTGGATCTGGATGTACCACGCGGCAAACCAGCCCATGGTTCCCGAGCACGCGAAGACGAGCGCACCGAGCACGCGCGCCGGCCGCTCGAGCCCGATCGCGGCGAGGAACACGTACATGAAAAGCCCGGCGAGCAGCGCGTGGAGCACGGCCACCAGGTCCATGGTTCGAAACGGCGAATCGGCGTCCGCTCGAAGCGCGGTGGCATCACCTGCGCTGCCCTCGCCCTGCGGAAGATGCATCCAGAGAAACGGTGCGTTGCCCGGATACAGCGCGCCCGCAGTGGTATCGGCGGCGAGCGGCATCCCTGCGCGCTTGTACGGATTCCACAGCGGGATGTGGCCGCGCGTCCACTGCCGTGCGGCCTCGATGCGCAGCGGCGCCGCGCCGTCGAGGTTGTCGTGATGCGCGGTAAGCGGCAGCGGTCCGGCGTTCAGCGCGAGCGGTATAGAAAGATGCGACGAGTGCACGCCGATGATACATGCGCCGAGCGCGAGCAGCGCTACGACGTCGCGGATTAACCTCCGTCGATGATTCGAATCGTCCGGCACGTTTCGGATCACTCGGCGTAGCCAAGGGCCTTGAGGCTCTTCAGCTGGTCTTCGCCGCTCATCGGCGGTGACTTCGGCGCCTTGAGCCCCGTGCCGAACGCCCACGCTTTCGGAACGCCGGCGGGATCCGGGTCCGTCTCGCAAAGGCGAAGGAGCGATTTCGCGGCGTCGGAGACTTCGCTCCACGGCTTGATCGTCAGCTCGTCGGGGTCCGCGGCGAGATCGTAGCGGCGCAGCGTCGATCGGCAGTTGCCGGGGCGCACGCCGATTACCCATTTCATGTTGCCGCGGATCGCAGCGCGCCACTGCTCGTCGCCGTCGCGCGCGCTGAGCGACGCTTCGGTGTAAACGGTGCGATCGGCTGCAATGCCTTTGCCGCTTCGAAGATCCACGTCCGCCATCGGGGCCGGCCGCGGCAGGCCGAGCGCAGCGAGGACGGTCGGGGCGATATCGATGCCGCTCGTCGGCAGCTCGGACTTGCCGGCGACGACGCCCGGTCCGCGCAGCATCAGCGGCACGCGAACCATCTCCTCGTAGACCTGCACGGCATGACGGAACCAGAACTCATGGTCCATCATGCTCTCGCCGTGGTCGGCGGTGAACACGACGAGTGTGCGATCGGGATCGAGCTGCATCCCGTCGAGGAGCCGGCCGATCTGAGAGTCGGTGTACGCGATCTCTTCGTCGTAGGCGTCCACGTACGCGAGGCCGTCGGTTACCCCGGGCTCACGCTCGTAGGCAAGCACCCGGTCGATATCGATCGGGATCGGCGACGGATGCGTGAACGTCCGCTTCCAGTCGTCCGGTGGATGGTACGGTCCGTGCGGGTCCATGTAGTGGACCCAGAGAAACAGCGGGCGCTCGTCTTTCTTTTCACGACGCGCACCGAGCCACTGGAGCACGGCGTCGGTCGTGTGCGCGGCGTTGCGCTCGAACGTATCGGCGCGGTAGCGCTCGCGTTCGTCGACGAAATCGTCGTAGTACTGGAAGTGCGCTCCGAGCGCGCTCGCCTCGCTCGTCAGCATCATGTTCGAAACGAAACCGGCCGTCTGCCATCCCTCCGGAAGCATCTCCGGAAGCAGGCGAAGCTCGCGCGGCACGATCTGCAGAAGCATCCGCACGCGGTGCTCCTGCGGCATCTGACCCGTGAGCATGCTGACGACACTCGGAGTCGTCGAGGCTTCGGACGACCACGAGCGCAGCCAGATGCGGCCGTCCTTTCCGAACCATCGGTCGAGATTCGGCGTGGTCGGTCGCGAACAGCCGTAGAGTCCGACGCGGTCGGCGCGCATCGTGTCGACCGAAATCAGCACGACGTTCTGCGGCCGGCTGTCCGGATGGCACGCCGATGCTGCCAGCACGATCATCAGGCCGAACGCCTTCGTTATGGTGCGCCGCGCTAGCTCCATCGCCGTTTCCACGAGAGTACCGGCCGTTCGAGCACAAACCACGACAGCGCCGCGACGGCGAACGTCGCGGCGAAACGAACAGCCAGCGTGGCGCCTGGCGCCAGGCCGGTCATCCACGGCGACAGAATCAGGAACAGCGGCCAGTGCCACAGGTAAAGTCCGTACGAAATCCGGCCGATCGCCACTGCAGGCGCCATCGACAGGATCCGTGCGAAAGCTCCGCCGGGCGCAACGCGAAGCTCGAGGATGACGAGCATTGCTGCCGCTGCCGCAAGGCTGAATCCTCCGCGGTACATCCAGCCGGATTCGGTCGTCGCGTGCGAGAAGAGCCATGCGAGCACCAGCGCTGACGCAGCGGCCGCGAAACCCACCGCGGTTCTGCGCGATGCTGCCATTTCGGCCACCGGCCTCTGCCCGAGCAGCAGCGCGAGCAGGCAACCGGCAAGCAGCGCTTCGGCGCGCGTGTCGGAGCCGTGAAAAACGCGCGCGAACGATTCCGGCCCGCTCCACAGCATCGCGCGCGCAAGAGCCGACACAAGCGCTCCGGCCGCGACGATCCAGCACGCCGCGCCTCGAGAAACCGATCTCAGCAGCCAGCCGAGCACGAGCGGCCACACGATGTAGAACTGCTCCTCGATTGCGAGCGACCACGTGTGCGACAGGAACCCGAGCGGCTCGACGATGCGTGCGACCTGCGCCCAGTTGGCGACGTAAAGAAGCGTCGTCACGATCTCGCGCCGTATCTCGGCGACCTGGCCCGGCAGCGGGAACACGTTGCGCATCGTCCAGAATTGAAGGAACGCGACCAGCAGCAACAGCGCCGGAAACAGTCGCAGCGCCCGTCGCATGTAGAAACGGCCGAGATGGATTCGGTTGTTCGCGGCACGGGTGCCACTCGTGTCCCGCTGACCAGGGGCGCCATTCGTGACCGCCGCATCGCCGGAGGCGAAGTCGGCCGCGAGCAGGGTCGTGATCAGGTAACCGCTGAGCACGAAAAAAATGTCGACGCCGAGGAACCCGCCCGGAAGGAGCGGCACCCCGGCATGGAACAGCATGACGGCGAGGACGGCGATCGCGCGAAGACCGTCGAGCGCCGGCTGATATGTCAGCGGGACGGGCGGCTGCGGGCTGGTGGCGGAAGTGCGAGTCACGAAATCCCGAGCGCTGCGGACGGCCGAATACGGCATCGATGGCGGCAATGCCATTGTGCCTGACGACGGTGGGCAAAGCGCGACATCTGATGGTATCTTCGGCCCGAGGTCACGCCGCCAGCCATCGAGGCGCTGCGCTCAGGCGAATATGCCCCGCCATCTCATCATCATCCCGGCCTGGAACGAGGCGCGCTCGATCGCCTCGGTGGTGGCCAACTGCAGGGCGTCGGCCCCGGATTTCGACGTGCTGGTCATCGACGACGGTTCGTCCGACGGCACCGCCGCGATCGCGGCGGGCGCCGGCGCCGCGGTGCTGTCGCATCCGTTCAACATCCGCTACGGGGCGGCGCTTCAGACCGGTTATCTGTATGCGCTGCGCAACGGCTACTCGCTGGCCGTCCAGCTCGATGCCGACGGACAGCACGATCCCGCCGACGTAGTCCGCCTGGCCGCGCCGATCCTTCGCGGCGAGGCCGATCTCGTCGTCGGCTCGCGATTTCACGCCGCGTCGACGTACCACATGCCGCGCCTGCGCAGGATCGGCAGCGCGTGGTTTCGCTTCCTCGTGCGCGTGCTGAGCGGCGTAAAGCTCGGCGACCCGACCTCGGGCCTGCAGGCGCTCCATCGCGACGTGCTCGAGCTTTACTCGTCCGACGAATTTCCGCTCGACTACCCGGATGCCGACGTGCTGGTGCTGGCCGCGCGCAGCGGTGTGCGGATCACCGAGGTTCCGGTCCAGATGCGCGCGGAGATCGGCTCGGCGTCGATGCATTCCGGCATCCGCGTGCTGTACTACGTCTACAAGATGACCCTCTGCGTGATCGTCAACTCGGTTCGGCCGGTCGACAAGCGCATCCGCACGGCCGAGAGCCGCCGGGAGGCCGCATGACGGAGGAACAGCTTCGCGCGCTGCTGCTCGCCGACTCGGACACGACCGCGGTCCGCGTGGTCGCGCTGACGGTTGCGCTCGCGCTGTTCTTCGTCGTATTCGACGCCGTCCGCCGGCGCCGGCTCTCCGAAAGCCTCACGCCGATCTGGCTGACGTGCGCGTTTGCCGTCCTCGTCCTCGCCGTCGACCTCAAGCTGCTCGAAGCGATGACGCACCTGATCGGCGCGTGGACGCCGAGCTCGACGGTGTTTTTCTTCGCGCTGCTGTTCCTGCTTGCGATCTCTCTGTCGTACGGCATCGTGCTCACGCGTCTCGGCCGCCAGGTCACGCGCCTCGCGCAGGAAATCGCGATGCTGCGCGCGCGGATCCGCGATGATGAAGAATGACGTGAACCGGCGGCCATGAGGCACGACGACCGCGAGCTTGCCACAGGGCTCCTTCTTTCGTGCGCCGCCGCGGTCTGCGGCTTCGTCGCCTGGTCGTGGCCGGTTGCGCTGCATTTCTCCACGCACACGCCGGTCATCGTCAGCGCCGACCGGCCGCCAACCCAAGCCGCCGACTCCGATCTCGAGAAACCGAAGGCGGGTGAGAGAACCTCCACCGACTGGGACCTGATTCTCGCAGGCGACCAGAGCCTGTCGCTGTGGAACACCATCGAGAACGCGCGGGCGCTGACGAGCGGCCGCTGGAACGAGCTGCTCTCCGCAGGCCAGTGCTATCCGATGCCGCGCGCCAGCACGCTCGGCGAGCACATGATCGAGACCGGCATCGATGCGGCTCCGTGGTGGATCGTCACGCGCGATCCGGTCGCTTCGTACAATCTTGCGCTTGCGACTGCGCTCGTCATCGCCGCGAGCGGGATGTTCCTGTTCCTGCACTTTCATACGGGCTCGGTTGCGGCGTCGGTTGCCGGCGCGATTGCATTCGCATTCGCCGCGCCGCGCCTCGCGGATCTTTCGTACCATCCCGCGGTGGTCGGCACGCACTGGATGCCGTGGGTGCTGTGGTCACTCGACCGGCTGCTTGCAAGGAGCTCGGGCGCGCGCGTCGCGTTCTTCGCCATGACGCTGCTGCTGGCGTCACTCGTCGGATCGTATCCTCTGCTGTCGATCGCGATCTTCGGCGCGGCATACGGCGGCGCGAGAGCCGCTGCGCGCTGGCGCGATGGACAGCTGAGCGCGCGCTCGCTGGCTGCCGTTGCCGTCGGTGCACTGCCGGCGGTGATCGCGGTCGCGGCGCTGCTCGCGACGTATGCACGCGTGCAGCACGACTGGCTCCTTGCTTCGCACCCGGAGGCCAAGTTTCTCGCGGGAGTGACCGACTATCTGCCCGGCGGAATGCTGTCGATCGGCAAGCTCGCGTTCACCGGGCTGATTCCGCTGGTGCTGATCCGGCGCGATGCGGGCCGGAGCGCAGTGGTGCCGCTCGCGATCGCGACGGCCGTCGCATTCCTGCTGGCCACGTGGATCCCGCTTCCCGGCACCGACTCGAGCCTCTACGAGCTGCTCGGCGAGTACGTGCCGCTTCTCGATTCGGTGCGTGCGCCGGGAAAGATCGCGCTCGCGGCAGGCTTCGGAATGCAGGCTCTCGGAGCGATCGGCTGGAGCCGCCTGCTGCTCGGATTCGAGCCGCGGATCGCAGCTGCCATCGCGACCGTCCTCGTCGTGTTCACCGGGGTCGAAGCTTCGCTTCCGGTTGCGCGCGGAGTGCTCGGAAGCGCGGGGACGCGCACGCTTCGCGAGATTGCGCCGCCGGCCCAGCGCATCGAAGCGTTCGATGCTGCGCTAGGCGAAGCCCCGCTGCGTCAGGCCGTGCTCGACCTTCCGTCGGGACGCATGGTCAAGGCGGCGACCGCGCTCGTCGATGCCGCGTATCACGGCCATCCGACGTCGGCGTGCTACAACTCGCTGGTTGCGCCGACGATGCGCGCGGTGCTCGAGCTTGGCGCGCGCAGTCACTCTGCGCGCGGCGTCGCAGAGCTCGCCGCTGCCGGCTTTGGTTTCATCGTGGACCGTGATCCGTCGCCGTACGCGGCCGACGCGTTTCCAGCGCCGGCGCGTCTTGTCGCGTCGCAAGGCGGCGCGTCGATCTGGGCGCTTCCGGCGCCCGCAGAAGCTCATCACGATGCTGCAAAGCTCGAGATGACGCTTGCCGGCGGAGCCACTCGCCGCGCGGCGTTCGACCCCGAACCGCCATACGAGCTCGACGTCGATGTGACCAACCGCGGAGAAGCGATGTGGGCGCTTGCGCCCGCCCGGCCATTGTTCGCCGAGGTCGAGCTCGCCTCGGCCGACGGCAAAGCCGATTTCCGCTCGCGTGCACGCGGCATGCTGCCGCTTGCGCTTGCTGCCGGCCAGACGACGAGAGTCGTTTTTGTTTTGCCGCAGGCTCCCGAGCCCGGCGTCTACAAGGCGGCGCTGTCGCTCGAAGGCTCATCGCGTGTCGTCCGCTCGGACGACTTCCACTGGGTCGCCGCCGCGCGCTGAGCCCGGCGCTGGTCCCGCTCAGCCGATCTGGAATTTCTCGAGCCGGTAACGAAGCGTGTCTTTCGACATGTCGAGAAGCCGCGCCGCGACCGTTCGGTTTCCGTCGGCGTGCTCGAATGCCTGGCGCAGCGCGAGCGCCTCGATGGCTTCGAGCGAGATCGGTCCGTTCGAGAAATCGAGATGGAAATCCTCGGGCGAGCGGATGGCGCCCGGCGGGCCGGGCTCGGCGGGCGTGACGTGGACTCTCGCGTCGGCGAGCGAGAACAGGCTGATGTCGCCCGCATCGATCGTCTTGCTCTGGCACAGCACGACGGCGCGCTCCATGGCATGCGCGAGCTCACGCACGTTGCCGGGCCACGAATACCCGAGCAGCGCGGCTTCCGCGCGTTCGGTGAGCGCCGGCGGGTCGAGACCGTATTCGGCGGCGTGCCGGGCAAGGAAATGCTTCGCGAGCAGCACGATGTCGTTGCCGCGCTCGCGCAGCGGCGGCGACTGGATGCGAAAGACATTGATGCGGTGGAACAGGTCGGGCAGGAAACGGCCTTCGCGCACTGCACCGGCAAGATCGAGATGCGAAGCGGTCACCACCGAACACTGCAGCATCCGGTCGCGCGTGCTGCCGAGGCGGCGAAGCTGGCGCTCATCGATGACCTTGAGGATCTTGGCCTGCAGATCGAGGCTCATGCGGCCGATCTCGTCGAGGAAGATCGTCCCGCCTTCGGCTGCTTCGAACAGGCCGGGCTTGGACTTGACCGCTCCGGTGAATGCGCCGCGCTCGTAGCCCATCAGCTCGGCTTCGAGCAGATGATCCGGCAGCGCCGCGCAGTTGATCTCGATGAACGGACAGTCGCGGCGCGGCGCCGCGCGGTGCAGCGCGCGTGCAACGAGGCCTTTGCCGGTTCCGGTCTCACCGGTGATGAGCACCGTCGGTCCGCCGCCGCCGCGTTTCTCGTGCGACGCGAGGCGCAGGATCATCTCGCGCAGCGAGCGGATCGACGGCCATTCACCGACCAGGCCGAGGCTCAGATCGTCTGCGTCCGTGCTGCGTTCGTCCGGGCCTGCCGTCTCGCTTCCGTCGCCGGCACGGCCGGCCGCGAAATCGCGGTTGCGGTAGTAGTCGAGCTCATTGCGAAGTCCCTTGCTCGCAAGCGAACGCTCGATGATCAGGTTGAGCTCCTGCAGGTTGACGGGCTTGGTCAGATAATCGCTCGCACCGGCGCGCATTGCGGCGACCGCGTCCTCGACTGTGCCGTGCGCAGTCAGCAGCACGACCGGCACTCCGGGAAAAGATTCCTTGACGCTTTTCAGCAGATCGAATCCCGTCATTCCGGGCAGCCGGTAGTCACTCAGGACGATGTCGGGCTCGCCTTCTTCGATGAAGCGCAGTCCTTCTTCGGCGGTCTCGGCCGCGCGCACAGTGTGTTCGAGTCGCTGCAGCGTGCCGGCAAGGTAGCGCCGCAGCACGTCTTCATCCTCGATCAGTACGATGTCGGCCATCGGTGGGTCCCCTGCGTTTTCGTGGTCGTCACAGCGCGCCTGCAGACGAGCCGTCTGCATGTAAGCTCCCCGCGGACAGGCCGCGGGGACGTGGGCATTTGCCCACACCGCGGGCTTCTGCCGGACGCCCCGCGCCAGGCCGACAGGCTAACCCGGCGGAAAGCCAGAAAGAAGGGTCTGGCATGGTGGTTGCTCAACTATCGGCCATGACGTCCCTTCGTACAGATGCAGCGCTCGCGTCCGTCCATGCGGCTCGTCCGGCCGCGGGTACGGCAACGGGCACGCCAGGAGGGGCCGGCCACGGTCGCTCCGGAGTCCGCAACCAGATCCTCGAAGCTGCCGTCGGCGAATTCGCCGAGAGAGGCTTTCAGGAAGCGTCGCTCGCGGCGATCGCCCGACGGGTCGGCGTAACGGCCCCCCTCGTGCTCTATCACTTCGGATCCAAGGCCAACCTGTGGCGCCAGGCGCTCGAAGTGTTCAGCGCAAATTTCTCGGCTGTCATCGACGAGGCCATCGACGACGGCGCATCTCTCGACGGGCGCGAAGCGTTCCGGCTGGTGGTGCGGCGCCTCGTCCATTTCTTTGCGGCCAATCGCGCTGCGTATCGACTGATGCGCGACGAAGGTGGATCGGAGAGCGGCCAGAGCGAGTGGTTCGCTTCGCGCAGGCTCGGACCGTCGATCAAGCAGATCGAAAACGTCTACCGCCGCGCCGTCGACGAAGGCGCGCTCCGACCGGCGCCGTTCGAGACGACGTTCTTCATGATTCTCGGCGCGGTTTCCTGCTACCTCGAATCGCGCGGCCTGGTGTCGCATCTTTTCGGATCCGCCGAACAGGGCGCGGACTGGATCGACAACTACGCCGATCAGGTTCTCGGGCTCTGTTTCGACGGATTGTCCGCCGGTACTCGCCGCGATCGGCCGATGCTCGCCGCGCTGCGTGCCGCCGGTACTCCGGTTTCCAACTCAACTGGCTCCAGCGGCGGCGCCGCTGGCAATCACGGCAAGGAGGCTCGTCTCGCATGACCACGCAGGTCGCATCGGGTCACGAAGAAATCACTACACTGGCCGACGCACTTCCGTCGGTCGTCGCGCTGCTCGGCGGCGTTCCGGTTCTTACGGTGCTCGTCATGACCGCAGCCCGCTACGTCGCGAGCGGAACGTTCTGACCGGATAGCCGGAGCCGGATTTCGGCGAAGGCGTCAGAGTCGGGGGAGGAGGGCGACAGCACGGAAGCGTTCGAAGCGGGGGCGCATTCTCGACCGCATTTCGTATGTCGTGAAAGAGCCGGACACCGGGGGTGTCCGGCTCTTGTTTTTTGTGGAGCGCGGCTCGGTGCTGCCGATGGCTGTGACCTTGTCGATTTCCCGGGGGCTGGCTCGGGTCACTCAGTACAAGTCACGCACCGCGCGCGCCGGCTCGGAACGGTACTTGTCCCACTCGCGGATACGAGGATAGAGGGGAACGAGCTCGACCGCCCAGACCTGGCTCTTCGCGGCTTTGCTTGTCGTGCGACTCCAATGGATCTCATCGGAGATCGGCCCGAAGAGAGGGTCGATGCAATTTTCGTTGAGATTGCAGTGAAGCAGATCCAGCAGCGACTCGAGCTCGGCGTGCTTCCCCGTCGTTCGCAGTCCGCCGCTTGTCGGCAGCCTCCAATCGCAGTGGCCGGCGAAGCAGCGGTGATCGCCGCGGCAATCGTTAAGATCGGCGAGGAAGCTCGTGAACACCGTACCGTTCGGCCATGTGGTCGAGTAATCCTTCGTCCACGTGTAACGATCGGCCACCGTATCCGCCGTCTTCTTCTCCCATTCGAGCTTTGTCTGATGGTCGATGACCGTCAGTCCCGTATCTTCGAACCGCGGGCCGTCGTACAGCCCCGAGCACAGCGCGCCGCTGCAGGGCGCAGTGCAGTCCCGCAGGGTGCGAACACAGGCGGTCTCGGACGTATGCAGTCTCAGAACGCATAGCCGAACGCAGGCCATGTCGTCCGGCAGGCAAGTCGCGAAGCACGCGTCGTACTCCGCAAGCGCTGGCGCGTAGCATGCGTCGTACGCAGCCTCGCAGGTGCCGAAACATTCCTCCTCACAGTCGAACTTCGATGTGCAGCTCACGCCGCTCGAATCGCAGTTTCCGGCAGGCGCGGGCAGCGTCGTCGTGGTCGTCGGCGGCGCACAATCGCAGACCGGCAGACCCGCTGCGCCCACGGCCGACCGAAGACACGCCAGCGCATCGGTAACGGATACCGCTTCACTACCGGTAAGACGGCAGATGCATTCGGGGTTGCAGGCCGCCGTATGCACCGCCGCGCGCAAGATGAAGAGGCAATCCGTTCCGTACGGGATATCAGCCCCGCTCACCGGGGCTCCGCAGGAGGGCACGCAATTCGAGGCGAGCGCGAGGCGCGGGATCGCGCTCATGGCCAGCAGCAGAATTGCCAGCGCAGGGGCACTGCGTTCTCGCTTCCGTGTGCTCATCCTGGTTCTGCCGAGAATGACGGATGCCATCACATGACTCATCGTGTGGCCGACCGCGAACCGATCAGCAGGGCCGTTCCCCCGAGATACAGCACCGCAGCCAGCGCTGCGACCGCCGGAAAGCCGATCGTCATGGCCAGCAGCACCGCCAGCGTCGTTCCGATGACGGATCCTACACCGTTGATGCCCCACGCCCACGGCACGAGGCGCGGATGTTCGCGCGAAATGCAGGCAATGCCGAGCGGCATGAACATGCCGAGCGTGAGGCCGATCGGCATCTGGGTCGCGATCGCGACGAGAATACGCAGATGGAGATCGAGCGGCAGCGCCGATTGGAAGAGCCGCGCGAGGCCGAGGTCGTAACCGACGACGACGATCGCGACGATGATCGAGAGGCGGCGCAGAGCCCACTCCGGCCGATCGCGGAACCGGCCCGAGGCGAAGCTTCCGATGCTGGAGAACAGAAGCAGCGCGAAGATCGTGACCGACAGTGCATAGGTGGGCGAGCCGAGGAACAGAACGAACGACTGGACGAAGCTGATCTCGATGAACATGAACCCGATACCGAGCGCGAGAAAGTAAGCCAGGAACGACATCACGCGCGGGGTTTCGAGGCCGGCACGCGCTCCTCGCCACAGCGGCAGCAGCACGAGGAGGGTGCCGAGCACCAGCGACTGCACCAGCATCAGCACCATGACGATCTGCCCGATATACGAGCCCGGCATGATGAGGTTCGAATTCATAGTCACAGAGAAGCGTGTCCACTTGCCGACGTTGTAGAAGAACGGGTTGCCGTCGCGCGTGGCTTCCATGTTGAACCAGGAAGAGTTGAGCAGCTTTTGCCGTATCGCCTCGTCTGGCCCGAGCACGTTCGACAACACCAGGGACGGTGTGCCGGGCGCGTACAGCACCGTGAAGCCGTTTTCGTCGCAGAACGACCGGATGCGCGCCAGCTCCTCCTCGGTAAAAGGACTCTTCTTGACCATGACCGACTCGCTGCGCGCGACGGAGCCGGGATTGCTCATGCCGATGGCAACGATGTGGCGGCTCGGATCCTTGACGCCTTTCTCGGCGAGCGCCCGATAGCCGATGAGCCCGAGTCGCGTTGCCAGCGGCGGCAATTCGCCGTCGATGACGACGTCTCCGACCACCGTGGTGACCAGCCCGTCGGGCGAGAGGTGGTCGATGTAGTCCTGCATCGCTTCGACCGTGTAGAGATAGCTCTCGGCGAGCACGTACGCGCCGCTCGCCTGCGCGGCGAAGGTATCGACCGCGGTGATCTGGACGAGGTCGAACGTCTGGTCGGTCTTGCGGACGAAGTGACGGCCTTCGCTGGCAACCAGCGTGACGTCGTCGCGATCGTAGAATCCTCCGGTGAACTCGCGAAGCCGGTTCTTCAGCAGGTTGACCGTTTCGGGCTGGAGCTCGGCGCCGGTCACGTGCCGTGCTCCCTGTTTGATCGCGTTGAAGAGGTCGATGCCGCCGCCGACGCCGATTGCGAGCACGTTCGGTTGCCGGGCGACGATGTACGGCAGCCGCAGGATGTGATGCTCGAGCATGCGAAACTCGGACTGGACATCCCCGTGATAGAAATAGATCTCCGAGCCGTTGCTGCCGTCGTACATGAGCAGCGCGGCGACCGGCGGCTTGTCGCCCTGCCACGAGGTGCTCAACCCGTTCGTGCCCCAGAACGACATCGTCGTCGGGGTCTTCCACCCGAACGCATCCACGCGGCTCAGCGGCGTCCATTTCCAGAACTTGTCGGTACGTTCGTCGTATGCGGCCGTGCCCGGGCCTTCCGGAGTGAAGAACGTATGGTTTTTCGTGCTGGTGATGCGGATCGGCACACGATTGCTGGCCGGTACGGCAACGACGAAAACCGCGGCGGCACAGGCGGCGATTGCCAGCGCGGCGCGGCGCCGATTGTCCGACCATTCGAGCGCTGCCGCAGCGACGATCATCAGTCCGGCGGCGGCACAGATCACGCCTGGTATGCCGACAGGCTCAATGCCGAGTACGACCAGCGAACAGCCGCACGCTGCGCCGAGGAGATCCCAGAAGTAGAGGCGGCTCATCCGTTCCGGATACGCGGCAAACGGAACGCCGATCGCAAAGCCGGCCAGAAGAAACGGCGCGCCGACGATGACGTAATAGACGAAAAGGCTGAAGGAGAACTTGAGCGGCTTCAGCAGCAGGTTCGGAGCTTCGATCGGGAACTGTGCGAGGAAGGCAATCCCGGCGGTCGTCCCCAGCGCTGCGACGAGAAGTGCGCCCGACAGAAAGCGACTGCCGCGCTTTGCGAGGAGATCAGGCCAGGCCGCCACGATCGCGCCGCTCGAGCCGAACCCGAGCAGCGCGACGCTGATCGTCAGATACGCGAAATGGTACCAGATCGTGTACGAGAACAGGCGCGTCAGCGAAACTTCGAGCATCAGCAACGCCGCTGATACGAGGAAGACCGAGACGTAGAGAGACCAGTGCGGACGGCGTCCCCAGCCAGCTACGTGCAGTGCCCGGTCGTCGTGGCTGGCCTCAGGATCTGTCACGGGATCATCTGCTGGGTATGACGATACTCGGGTGCGTGTTCCGCGAAATCCGACGTCGTCGTTTCATTTCTGGTTCGATCGGATTCGCTGTTTAGCCCCGACCCGCGGCAGACACCAGCGCGTACATCGTCGAAGCAAGCTGCAGACCTGGACGGGTTGACGGTGGAGGGGCTGTTTGAAACACAAACGGCGTGGGTGATGTCGGCGCACGCGTTCTCGTGATTGGTCTTGATGCCGCCGAGGCATCGTTGCTGCGCGCGTGGGCACGCGAGGGTTATCTGCCGACGATGCGACGGCTGCTCGAGACGGGTCATGCCACGGACCTCGTGTCGCCGGCCAACCATTTCCCGGATGTCGTCTGGCCGATCCTGTATACGAGCCGCGGTCCCGGGCGCATCTCGCCCTACTTCTTCATTCGGCCCGATTCCGACACGGGAAAGCTCGAGCTCGTGCATCATGAGCTGTCGGGCGCAGAACCATTCTGGCGGACGGCGTCAGAATGCGGAATGTCGTGCGCAGTCATCGACGCTCCGAAGATCGGCCCGCAGCCGCCGATCGGCGGCATCCAGCTCGTCAACTGGGGTGGACACGCGAACACCGCTACGCCGACGTCGCATCCCGTCGATCTCGCCGCCGAGGTCCGTACGAAATACGGGCGTTATCCGGTACGCACGTGCGACGATCATGGTCCGGGCATTGCCGAGTATGCGCGCGTGCGTCGCGACCTGCTTTCGGCAGTCGCGCTTCGCAAGCGCCTGCTGATCGATCTTCTGCGATCGCGCTCGTGGGATTTGTTCTTCGGCGTTTTCTCCGAGACGCACTGTGCCGGACATCAGTTCTGGCATCTTCACGATCCGTCGCATCCACGGCATCCGCCGGACGCGGGTGGCCTGCGATGGGCACTGCGTGACATCTACCAGGCGGTCGACGCCGCATTGGGCGAGGTCATCGAGGCCGCAGGTCCGCTCGTGCGCGTGGTAGTGTGCTCGGCGCACGGGATGGAGCCCGAGTATCACGCGCGCGAGCTGCTTCCGACGTTATTGCAGTGGTGGGGAATGCGGGACGCGACCGACCGCATTCCGGATCCTGCGCGCGAACGGAGCCAGCGGCTGGAGCAGCCGGTGCTCCAGCGTCTTCGTGCGGCGGTCCCGTTGCGCTGGCAGTACGCCGTCAAGCACCGCCTGCCGAAGCGGATCGAATCCGAGCTCGTGTGCCGTTTCATGGGTGCGCTCAAGCTCGACGTGCACGCGCGCGCATTCTGCGTCCCGAACAACGATCTCAATCCTGCGGTCCGCATCAACGTGATCGGCCGGGACCGGTTCGGGAACGTAGCGCCCGGAGCAGAGTACGATCGTCTCTGCGCGTTTCTTCTCGCGCGCATGCGCGAGCTGATCAACCCGGCCACCGGCCGCGCGGCGCTGGTGCATGTCGACACCATTCATGATGCGTACGACGGCGAGTATGTCGCGACGCTTCCTGACATCGTCGGGTTCTGGAACACCGAGCGGCCGCTCGATGCGTTATACTCGCCGGGTTACGGGACGATCGTCGGTCCGCATCAGGATCATCGAACGGGCGGGCATAGCGAGACCGGGTTTCTTGCGATCTCCGGTAAGGAACCGGCGCTGCGATCCGGCCCGAGCGATGTGAGAGATGTTGCGCCGACGGTGTTGCAGATGCTCGGGGTGCCGATTCCGGCGGGGATGGAGGGGGAGTCGCGCGTAAGAGTATGATTGCTACAAAGCGAATCGCAATGGCAGCGCCCGGGCAGGTCGGCAGACTCAGTCTGAAAAACAGTTAGGCGACAGCATCGAAGCGTTCCAAGCTCCTGCGCATTTTCGACCGCATTTCGGAAGAACTAAATTCGGGTTCGCCGGCGCCGCTGCGACCCTGAATAGGCCCCACGAGCAGCAACAACTTGCGGTGCCGACCCGTTCTGGACAACGAGGACGCGCGAACAACGAGCCAGATTGAGATCACTCACGTGACATCAAGAAGTATGACGGCGCAGGTCAGCGCGAGAAGGATGGACAGTGCAACTGTCCATGTCGTCGCCAACAGCAAGATGAAACAGGCGCCGATGCCAAGGACGACAATCGGCGCGAGTCGGTGAAGGAGCCTCGAAACGAAGGTGAACCATCTGGTCTCGGGTTCCAAGTTTCCCGGCGGGATGATCGAACCAAGTACAGCGAACTCCGCCAGTGCGCCTAGATTCTCGCTCGCGAGTGGTGCGCTATGCCCGCCCTTGTACCAGAGATACTCATGCTTCTGGACGCCGTTGAGTCGCGTAAATCCCTCGTACCCCCCAGTGCCAACGTCCTTCATCCCTGCACCGCGCAGGAGGCTGCAAAGCCAGCCGACGGGCCAATCGTATGCGCTACAATCCACCCGCAGTGACTCGAGTTGTCCTCGGCGGACGCGCTCCTCCCAGTCGTAGTCCGCTGGCAGTACCGATCCGACTAGAACCGCGCGACGGAATTTCATGGCGGGAATCGCGCGCAAACTCTCCCCGAAAATGTAGGTTCCATTGCTGTGTCCGATAAACGAGAACGATGCGTGCGGATGCCGAGCTAAGGCCTGGCTGTAGGCATCTCGAAACCACTGAAGCTCCCGCCTTCGTGTCATCGGTATGGCAAATCGAAGGGCCGATAGGAAAGGGTATCGCGGATCGATAACTTCCACGTGCGGCCAAGTGGAGGCTATCTTCTCGAGGGTATCCTTTACCCATGTTTGATTGTTCGCCCGAATCCCATGAACCACGAACACAATGTCCTTCGGTTCTGACTGCGGTTCTTCGGATCTCACGTCACTTCTTTGCCGAACAAATGCCTGCCGTAGTAAGGCGTATCTGTCATCTGCGCTGGAGCCGACCCCCAACTCGAACACGTTGTGGTGTTCGGCCCCCGGTACCTCGATATGGTGCGCAGTGGGAAACTGTTCGACATCGATACTGTCTTCCCGTTCGATAAGATCGTCGCGAGTACCTAGCAATTGTACAACCAATGGCGCGGAGTCACCCAACGTTGAGAAATACCGAATCCATTGGATGCGGACGTCCGTGATGAAATCGGATCCTCGAAGTAGATCCCATGCCAGACATCTCCTGAGAATCGGGAATGCTCTGGCAAACCACGCACCCACGCGATTGCGAAGTCGCGATTTATTATCCACGCCGCGGTTGATACCGGCGAATAGTATAATGCGGGATACGCAGCCGGCCCATTCCGTACGTCGCCTCGGCCGGTCATCTGCTGCGGAAGCATCAAGGTAAGCCTTCCGAACCAGCAAGCCGCCGAGACTATGGCCCACGAGAATCACGTCGGTAAACGGCCCTCGCGCCTGCCACAGTTGATCGATATGGGCGCGAAGATCGCGAGCGACATCTTCGACTTCCGCGAAGCTGTACCAGCTTTGCCCATGATCCCAGATCGACCAGTAGGCGTCGGCGAGTGATTCCTCCTTTTTCAAGCGCTCAACCAATGGGGTCCAAGGTTCGATCCGACGCGCCAGACCGGGAACCAACACGACGAGTCTCGGAGCGGGTCGGCCGTCGGCCGGAGGCTCGAACTCGACGATGACAAAGTAGCGTTCTCCTGGCTGAACGTTCGCGATGGAGACCTCGAACGTTTTGTCCCCAGTCTTTCGCGGCGGAGGTGCTCCGCGTCGCTCGACCTCCCTCGCATTTCGCATGACCTCTTCGGGATCGAGGACGTTCTGGCGCGGATGTCCCTTGTAGCAAAGCGCTTCCGCCACAGGTCTATGACTCACTATGCGAAGACGATAGCGCGCGGTAGGAACGCGAGATGCGATGGTGAACTGCTTGTACCGAGGATGCGCAACACCGGGCGGCGTCCACTTATAGCTGTGGGTGTAAACTATATTGGGCTGGATTGGTATGGAACGAGGTCGCCAGTAAATGCGAATGGAGTTCTTGTCGGATGCAACATCGACGATCTCGGCATCATCAGATTCATACTTGAGTTGCTCGAAGTCCTGGTCCAGCGAGGCAAAAATCTCGTCGTAGAGTTCGTCTGTTCTGGGCATTCGCGAGTACAAAATCTCGCGTGTGACGTCCAGGGTTGCGCTGCCATTTGCGCGGATGGTCCAGCGCACATCGGCGTTGGGATGGGTGAACGGGGGCGGCCGACGCGTAAAGGGAAAGAACTCGAGAAGCCGAGACAAATTGCCCATCAAAACGGTGCCTTCCTCACGAGAGGGTCCGTCGCGAAAGAACCAGCCAGACGGAAAGCGTCGGTACTACTCGACTGCCCGACGTTATGGCAAACGAAAAACCGCCTTCTGTGCCTGTCTCACGATCCAAGCTGTGACTTCAGCTACAGGCTCGGCCGGTTTACTACGATCAATTTCGAATGCGGAGTTACTGTGACGGGGAGTTGGGAACGTGTGCAAGCGCGGCGACCCATCCCGCGCACAACAATATCGCGGCGATCAGTGGCACCGGTCATGTTCGGGCCCGACGAATCGCTCAAACGACGGCCTACTGATTCGCACGAGGCGGCACACTTCCCGCCCGGAGTCTTTGCCAAAGCCGCCCATCCTGGAGCCACATTTCCGCCCCAGCGCTCGACGCACGGCGTCTGATGACCCCGGTACGATTCAGTCCGATTCGTGGCCATATCGCTGATTGCCGCGGCACCCCAGCGAGTGCGGTTAGCGTCGGACCAGGCTCGGTCTGCGAGAGAGGAAAAATAAGGCGAGGTAGAGGCGCCCGCGTGGTTACGGTTGGGTCAGGCGCTCTCCGCACGAAGTGGAAGCTACTTCGCTCGGAGCATCTCCTGATACTTCGAATAGTTCACCGCCAGCAGATAAACCGTCGCCGCCCCGACGAACAATCCCGGCGCCGCTTCGGTCGAATCGAGCAGCACGTGAAACAGAACGATGTTGAGCGCCACCGGCGCGAGCACGACCGCGGCAAGCGCGACGAACCTCCCAGTCAGAAACGCGAGCCCGCACACGATCTCGACGATCGCAATCAGCGGCAGCATATAGCCCGAGCCTACCAGCCCCATCATGAACGCCATGCCGGCTTCGTTGTGCGGCGGGTCCGGCATGAAATGCAGGAACTTGTTCAGTCCCGCAACGACGAGCAGGAGTCCGAGCAGCCATCGGATGATGCGGGTAGCGAGTGATTCCATGCACTCATCCTTGCGCGCGGACGCCCTCTTGTCGATCCGTGCGCGCACGACAAAATCGGGGACAGACACCGATTTCCCGAAATCGGTGTCTGTCCCCGATTTCGCGGTTGTTGCGGCGCGGGCGGACGGCCGGTAGGGTCCGGCCATGTCGATCACCTACGAGCAGATCGTTGAGCAGATGACCGGGCCCGGCGGGCCGTTCGAGATCGTCGTCGAGACGGTCGGCGGCCGTCCGATGAAGAACTTCAAGAATCGCGAGCGCTCGCTGCGCGAGAAGATCGCAGCGGCGGCGCAGCGCGGCGACCAGGTTGCGATCGTCTACGGTGACCGCCGCATCAGCTACGGCGAGCTCGCCGCACTGTGCTTCGGAGTCTCCGCCCGCCTCGTGAACGACCACGGCCTCGTCAAAGGCGACCGCGTCGCAGTTCTTGCGGTCAATCGTCCGGAATGGCTTTTCGCGGCTTTCGGCGCGACGTCGGCGGCGGCCATCGGCGTTGCGCTCAACGGCTGGTGGCAAACCGACGAGCTCGAATACGGCCTCAATGATTCCGGCGCACGCTTTCTCGTCGTCGACGACCGGCTGTATGCGCGCGTCGCGCCCGTTCTCGGAAAGATCCCGACACTCGAGAAGGTCTTCTACATCGGCGAGAACGCGCCCGCCGGAACCATCCCGTTCTCGTCGCTGCTCGATCCGACCGACGTCGTCCCCGACGCACCGATCGACGAAGACGATCCGTTCATGATCCTCTATACGTCCGGAACCACCGGCCGTTCGAAAGGCTGCATCACGACGCATCGCGGAACCATCGCGCAGGTGCTTGGCATCATCTTCGCCGGACTTGCCGGCTCGATTCTTTCCGGGAAGGAGCTGATTCCGGCCAGCGGACAGGCGGCGAGCCTGCTGTCGTCGCCGCTGTTTCATGTCGGCGGCCTGCACTCCGGCGTCTGCACGCAGATCACCGCGGGCGTCAAGATCGTTTTCCTCGAAGGCAAGTTCGATCCCGAACGCGTCATGCAGACGATCGAACGCGAAAAGATCACGATGTGGCCGGCGATCCCGACGATGCTTCATCGCGTCGTGCACTCGCCGGACATCGCGAAGTACGACCTGTCGAGCCTGCGAAGCGTATCGTTCGGCGGTGCGCCGACGTCTCCCGAGACGATCGATCGTGCGCGCGAAGTGCTGCCCGTCGAGCCGACGTTCGCCAATGCGTACGGCCTTACCGAAACCCACGGTGTCGCGACCGTCAACGGCGGCAAGGATCTGCTCGATCGCAAGACCGCGGCAGGACGACCTGCTCCGGTGCTCGACTGCAAGGTCGTCGACGAGCACGGGGGCGACGTCGCGCCCGGTGCTCTCGGCGAAGTGCTGTTCTACGGCCCGACCGTGACGCCGGGCTACTGGAACCGTCCGGATGCGACGGCCGAATCCGTGCGCGACGGATGGCTGCATACCGGCGACCTCGGCTATCTCGACGCGGACGGCTTCCTGTTCATCGTCGATCGCGCGAAGGACATGATCCTTCGCGGCGGCGAGAACGTGTACTGCGTCGAGATCGAGAACCTGCTTGCCGAGCATTCCGAGATCGACGAAGCGGCGATCATCGGAGTTCCCGACGCGGAGATGGGCGAGCGCGTCAAGGCGATCGTGCGACGCGTCCCCGGATCCGCGCTCGATGCCGACGCGGTTCGCCGCCATGTCGCGTCGCGCATGGCGTCGTTCAAGGTTCCGGAGATCGTCGAGTTCACCGATGAGGCGCTTCCGAGAAACCCGGCCGGCAAGCTGCTGAAGAACGAGCTCAGGAAGCTCTGAGCTGCGACACAGCTGCGAACGAATCGCTGCCGCGATACGACGCAAGCACGTCGCGCGGCCGTCCCGCAGCGGCTACCACGCCGCCTTCGATCCAGATGCACCGATCGCAGAGCTCATGGATCGCCGCTTCGTCGTGCGTGACGAGCACGCACGTGCGATCCGACCGGATCCGCTCGCGCATCGCGGCTGCCGATTTTTCATGGAAGGCCGCATCGCCGGTTCCGAGCGCCTCGTCGAGCAGCAGCAGGTCGGGGTCTGCGTGATACGCGACGGAAAATCCGAGCCGCGCGCGCATGCCGTCCGACCACGTCGCGATCGGATCGTCGATCACGTCCTCGAGCTCGGCGAACGCGACGATCGAATCGAACCGCGCGGCGACTTCGCGGCGGCGCAGTCCGAGCAGCATGCCCGACAGCGTCGCGTTTTCGCGGCCGGTCAGTTGCGGAAGGAAGCCAACCTGGAGGCTGAGCAGCGACGATCGTACGCCCGGCGCACGCTCGACCGTGCCGCGATCGCATCCGAGAATGCCGGCGAGCACGCGCAGCAGCGTCGTCTTTCCCGCGCCGTTGCGTCCGATGATGCCGAGCGTCTCGCCGTGATCGACGTCGAACGACACTCCGCGCAGCGCCCAGCGGTGACTCGCGCCGCGCGTGAAGATCCGGCCGCGGATCAGATAGCGCACGGCGACGTCGTCGACGCGCAGAAGTGGAGCGGCGGTGATCATGCCGGCAGACGCGGATACAGCAGCTCGCGGCGAGCGACGAAGCGCTCGACGGCGAAGATGGCGAGGAGCGAACCAAGTGCGATGAGCGCGAGCGAACCATAGTCGGGAGACTGTCCGAGCATCAGCGTGCTGCGCCATGCATCGAGCAGGACCGCCATCGGATTGATCGCGAGCCACGACCGCAGCGGCTCGCCGACGCGCGAGATCTCGAAGAACACGCCCGAGACGAACATCCCGAAGCGGAGCGCAACGTCGAGCCCGACGAGGATGCTGCGAAGAAACGGCACCAGGGCCGCCGTCCACAGCGCAATCGCCGCAATGAAGACGAACTGGACGCCGAGCACGAACGGAAGCGAAGCGAGCGACGAGAGCGGAGCGAGGCCGTCGAGCCGCAGGAACACGAGCAGCATCACGAGCCCGACCGAGAACTTGACGGCATCGGCAAGCAGCATCGCGACGGGGAAAATCAGCTTCGGCACGAACACCTGCGTCGCGAGCGGCTGATTGGCGAGGATCGACGGCGCCGCGCGCGAGACGCTCTGCGCGAGCCATCGCCACGAGACGAGGCCGCACAAAAGAAACGAAAGGTAGTGCTCGACCGGAGAGCCGAGGATCCCGCGGAACAGCACGTAGAGCAGTCCCATCTCGAGCAGCGTCTCGATAGCCCACCACAGGTAGCCTACGTAAAGACGTTCGGATTCGACGCGAAGCTGGCAGTAGGTCTGGTAGAGCAGGATCTCGCGCCAGCGCGCACTGTCATGCGAGGAAATCGGGGACAGACACCGATTTCCGGAAATCGGTGTCTGTCCCCGATTTCCTAACCCGGCGAGGGAGCTCAAGGCTGGAGGATCTCCGATTTCCACTGGGGTGCGCCGGCGGAGCGCTTCTTCGTGAACAGCTCGCGCTTGTGAAGTCGCGGCTCGGCGCGCGTCCAGAACTCGATTGCATCGGGAGCGACGAGATAGCCCTTCCAGTGCGCGGGGCGCGGAATGCTTCCGTCGGGGAATTCGTTTTCGAGCGCAGCGTAGCGGCGCAGCAGCTCGCTCCGCGATGCGATCGGATGGCTCTGGTTCGATGCCGCGGACGCGTAGCGGCTCGCGACCGGCCGCTCCTGCCAGTACTCGTCCGCTTCGCCTGCGGAGAGCGTCGAGACTTTGCCCTCGATGCGCACCTGCCTGCCGGTGACGTCCCAGTAAAAGACGAGCGCAACGCGATCGTTGCCGGCCATGTCGATGCCCTTGCGGCTGTTCGCGTTGGTGTAGAACACGAGGCCACGCGCGCTGACCTCTTTGAGAAGGACGTAGCGGGCAGACGGGCGCCCGCGGGAGTCGACCGTGGCCAGGACCATTGCGTCCGGCATCGGCGCGCCGGCCTTGGCCGCCGCCCGGATCCAGGCTCGAAGTCGGGAAATGGGGTCTGTCATCGCGCTCGAGGCCCCCGAAGGGCATGGGCAGCACGCCCCGGACCACCTCCTTCTAGGAAGATGCGTCCGGGCGGTCAAAAAAGCCGTTGACTTGTTAGTGTTAACTGCGTTAACTTTGTCCTCGTCTTCGAGCCGACTGGCTGGTCCCGATCGATTCCTGGACCTCGCGCCGGCAGCAGATCAAACCGTTCGAATCATCAGCGCACCGCCACGCGCTGCGGTGCCGGAAAAAAAAGGAGTTCAGCATGAGCGGAATGGAAACGGCCACCTCCTCTTCAAGCAGGGCATCTGCCGCAACTTCTTCAAGCCCCGCAACCGCTGCGACTTTGCGACCGGCTTCCGGCCTCGATGCCCGCCAGTTCTGGATCAACACGTGGCGGCCGTCGACGACGCAGACTTCCTACGACCTCACCGATATCGAGGGAGAAGTGCCGCGCGAGATTCACGGCACGCTCTATCGCAACGGGCCGTCCCAGCAGGTGCTGCCCTCCGAAGGATCGCGTGCGCTTCATCTGTTCGACGGGGACGGCCTCGTGCATCGGCTGCGCATCGACGACGGGCGCGTGTCGTACACCGGCCGGGTCGTCGAGCATCCGAGCACGCTGCGCGAGCGCGCCGAGGGACGCTTCTGCATGAACTCGGTCGGCGTCACGGTCGCCGACCCCGTCGATCCGTTCCGCATCCAGCCGAACACGAACGTCGTGTTCCATGCGGGCAAGCTGATGGCGCTGGTCGAGAACGCGTATCCGTTCGAGATCGACCGCACGACTCTCGCACCGGTCGGCGTCAACGATTTCCAGGGAAAGATGCTCGGCATGAGCACGAGCGCGCATCCGAAGATCGACCACCGCACCGGGCAGATGATCATCCACGGCTACCAGCCGTTCGAGCCGTATCTCCAGCTCTATGTCGTCGAGCCCGACGGCACCTGCTCACTCGCCGAGAGTGTGGATGCGCCGTTTTCCGCGATGGCGCACGACATGGCGATCACCGAGAACTACGTCGTTTTCATCCTCGGCGCGATCCACTTCGACGGGCTCACCATCATGAACGGCGGCACCTTCAAGGAAGCCGTCACATGGAAACCCGAGCTCGGCCTGCGTTTCGGTGTGCGGCGCCGCGAAGCCGGCGCGCAGACCCAGTGGTTCACGGCACCAACGCCCGGCTACATCTTCCATCCCGGCAACGCGTACGAAGAAAACGGCAAGATTTTCATGGACGCGTGCACGTATCGCGACGGCGCCGCGCTGCTTGCGACGCTCGAACGTGCGCGCGACGGTCGTCCGGTTCCGGGATTCTCGGCCGTGCCGTTCCTCTACGAGCTCGACCTTGCGACCGGTGTCTGCAGCGAGCGCCAGCTCGACGAGCGCGGCGCGGAGTTCCCGCGCCTCGACGACCGGCTGGTCGGCTACAAGAACCGTTACGGATACGCCGCACTCGATCGCAGCGCCGGCGGCGATCCGGCCGACACGTGGTCGACGATCGTGCGCTACGACCGCCAGGGCGGCAGCAACGCGGTGCACGACTTCGGCAAATGGCAGTGGCCGAGCGAGCCGGTGTTCGTTCCGCGTCACGCCGATGCGGCCGAATCCGACGGGTTCGTGCTCACGATCGTCTACGACGGGCTGAGCGACGGCTCGTACCTCGCGATTCTCGACGCACAAAACCTCGCAGCGAAGCCGCTTGCCAAATGCCGGCTCGAGCACAGGATCCCGATGGGATTCCACGGTAATTTCGCCGGCGGGATTCTCTGAGCTTCTGAAAACAGCGATGTTCGCGCGCGCAGCGCGAACAAAAAAGGCCCGGGTGGTTAACACCCGGGCCTTTTTTCATGACGCGGCTATACGGTCTCAATCCAGATCGTCGTTGTCTCCGTCATCGTCATCGCCGTCGTCGCCGCCGGTGCCGATGCAGTGATCGTCGTCATCGTCATCGCCATCGTTGACGCAGAGCGTGGTCGTCGTCAGTCCGATTCCGCCGAGCGTCGTCGTGGTCACGCCCGGAATACCCTGCAGCGTGGTCGTCGTCGGGGCGAGTGTCGTCGTGGTGTTGCCGTCGTCGTCGTCATCGTCGCCGTCTCCACCATCGTCGATGTCGCCGCCGCCGTCGTCGTCGTCGCCATCGTCGATGTCACCGCCGCCGTCGTCATCGTCGCCGTCGTCGCCGCTCAGCGTCGTGGTCGTCGGCTGGCCGATTCCGCCAAGCGTGGTGGTTGTGGTCTCGCCCGGCATGCAGTCTTCCGCACATTCGAGGCGACCGGGAAAGCCGACCGCGGCGCGCAGCACGCGGAGCGCGTCCTTCGGCGTAACCGATCCCGAGTTGTCGACGTCGCATTCACAGTTGCCGTCGTCGTCGCTGCCGTCGTCAACGCCATCGTCGTCATCGTCGCCATCATTGCTGTTGTCGATGTCGCCACACGGCGTGTGGGCGACAGAAGTTTTGAGGATCACCAGAGCATCAACCGAGGCCGGGCGGTGTCCATTCGAGGCGGGCTGGCCGCAGTTTCCATGATTGGCACTGGCGATCGCCGGCGCCATTGCCATGGCAACGAGCAGTCCGCCGGCCAGGGCAAAGGTTTCGAACATTCGAGGGGTTTTCAGTTCCATACGGGGCCTCCTGACTTACGTCATGTTATCCGCAGCTAATTCCCGGCATGCCTGACGGTCAATAGGCTCGCTGAGTTTCGGCGCATCGGGAATCCCCATGCGCGCGAAGCAGGTCACGCGTCTGTACCGGAAACGCTCTGTGCGTCGTGTCGTTGCGTCACCACGACCCCGGCCTCATCCGGCGGACTGGAGTTATTTCCTTCACGATCGAGGCGTCTGGCCGATCGGAACCGCGCCCTGAACCGGGGTCCGTCGCCGTATGACTCGTCGCGTTGCTCCACGTATTCCCACCGCGCCCACCAGAACAAAACCGGAGAAACAACGAATGAAGTCATGGCTGCACCAATACTCCGACGAAGCCTACGCGCTGCTGCGCATCGTTGCCGGACTGATGTTCCTGTTCCACGGAGTGCAGAAGATCTTCGGCGTGATGACCGAGTTCATTCCCCCGTTCGGTTCGCAGATCTGGATCGGCGGGATCATCGAGCTCGTCGGCGGCCTCGCGGTGATGATCGGGTTTCGCACGCGCATCGCGGCGTTCCTGTGCAGCGGCATGATGGCGGTTGCCTACATCCAGTTTCACTGGATGCTGCAGCTCGACTCCAACTTTTTCCCCGCGATCAACAAAGGCGAGCCCGCGGTGCTCTACTGCTTCGTGTTCCTGCTGATTGCGTGTCGCGGTGCAGTGAAATGGGGAATGGATCCGGACTGAGGACCGGCGACCGGGTCGATGCTGCTCGACGTACCGAATGCGCGGGCGTAAGGAGGCAGCGGACGACCTCGGAAGATGAAGGATATTTCTCCGGCCAGCGCCAGCATTTTTCGTCTGGCGGTCGATCTGTCTCCGACCGGAATGCTGATGGTCGATGCGGCCGGTCGCATTGTGCTCGTCAATCGCGAGCTCGAGCGCCTGTTCGGATACACGCGCGAAGAGCTGATCGGCCAGCCGATCGAGCTGCTGGTGCCGCCGGCGGCCGAAGCGATGCATCCGCAGTACCGCGAGAGTTTTCTCGCCGATCCGCACGCCAGGCCGATGGGCGCAGGCCGCGAGCTGTTCGGCCGCTGCAAGAACGGATCGCTCGTGGCCGTCGAGATCGGGCTGAATCCGGTCGAAGACAGTGGCCAGCGGTATGTTCTCGCGTCGGTCGTCGACATCAGCGCACGGCGCGGCGCCGAGCAGCGTTTTCACGCCGCATTCGAATCGTCGCCGCACGGCATGGTCATGGTCGACGCCGGCGGCAACATCGTCATGGTCAACCGCGAGGTCGAGCGTCTGTTCGGTTACACGCGCGACGAGCTGGTCGGCCGTCCGGTCGAAGTCCTCGTCCCCGAGCGTTTCCGCAACGCGCATCCGAGCCATCGCGCGAGCTTCATGGACGATCCGCGTGCGCGAGCGATGGGCGCGGGCCGCGAGCTGTTCGGCCTGCGCAAGGACGGCGCCGAGATCCCGATCGAGATCGGGCTCAATCCGGTTTCCACCGATCTCGGAAACTTCGTGCTGAGCTCGATCGTCGACATCACGCTGCGCAAACGCGCCGAGCAGGAGCTGCGCGAGAGCGAAGAACGCTTCCGTACGCTCGTCGAGAACGTCCAGGATTACGCGATCTACATGCTCGACGCGCAGGGACGCGTGGCGAGCTGGAACGCCGGCGCCGAACGCATCGAAGGCTACAACGCCGTCGAGATCCTCGGCAGCCCGTTCGACCGATTTTTTACGGAGGAAGATATTCGCGACGGCGCGCCGCGGCTGATCCTTGCCAATGCGGCGTCCGACGGACGGCACGAAATGGAAGGCTGGCGCGTGCGCAAGGACGGTACGCGCTTCTTCTCGAACGTGCTGGTGACGGCGCTGCGCAGCGCGACCGGCAAACTGCGGGGTTTCGTCACGTTCACGCGCGACATCACGCAGCGGCGCGAGCTCGAGTCGCAGCTCATGCAGGCGCAAAAAATGGAAGCGGTCGGTACGCTGGCCGGCGGCATCGCGCACGACTTCAACAACATCCTCGGCGCGATGGTCGGATACGCGGAGCTAGTCAAGGCCGACATGCCGATCGGCAGCGCGGCTGCCTCCGATCTTTCGCAGCTCCTCCATGCCGCCGAACGCGGCCGCAGCCTCGTCAAGCGCATCCTCGCGTTCAGCCGCCAGCAGCCCGATGAACGGCAACCGATCGACCTGGAGACCTCGATCAATGAATCGCTGCATCTCCTGCGTGCAACGCTGCCGGCCACGATCGAGATTGCGCATCGTTTCGATCGGGGAACTCCCCAGGTCACCGCCGATCCGACGCAGATCCACCAGGTGATCATGAATCTGGTGACCAATGCTGCGCATGCGATGTCGGATCGCGGCGGGCGGCTCGCCGTCTCGCTTTCTCCGCTGCTCGTCGATTCGTCGCTGACGCGGATCCATCCGAACCTCAAGCCCGGCCTGCACGCGCGCCTGCAGGTCGCCGATACCGGCGGCGGCATTCCGTCCGACATCATCGATCGCGTGTTCGAGCCGTTCTTCACGACCAAGCCTCCGGGCCAGGGTTCGGGTCTCGGGCTTGCCGTCGTGCACGGGATCGTGCGCTCGCACGGCGGAAGCCTCGGCATCCGCAGCGAGCCGCAAGCCGGCACGACCGTGGACGTGTATCTGCCGGCGACCGACATGGACATCGCCACGCGCCCGGCGCCGGTCGAGGAAGTCCAGGCTCCGAAGGGAAGCGGCCAGCACGTGCTTCTGGTCGACGACGAGCCGGTGCTTGCGCAGCTCGGCCGCCGCACGCTCGAGCGCCTCGGCTATCGCGTCACCGCGGTAACGTCGTCACCGCAAGCGCTCGAGCTCGTGCGCAAGGACACGATGTCGTTCGACCTCGTGCTGACGGACTATACGATGCCGCAGCTTACCGGCACGGCGCTCGCGCGCGCCATCCATGAGATCCGGCCGGATATTCCGGTCGTGCTGATGAGCGGTTACAGCGAGGGCATCGAGCCGCAAGCTCTCGCGGATGCGGGAGTTGAAGAGGTGATCGGCAAGCCGGTCACGACCGAGATGCTGGCGTCGGTGCTGCATCGGCGCCTCGGTGACCGGCGCCTGCACTGACGGGTTCCGATCTGCCGGCCCGGCGCGACGACGGAGTTTTCCGCGAGCTACCGACCCTGCCAGCGCGGCTTGCGCTTCTCGACGAATGCGCGCTGCGCTTCGCGAGCATCCTCGGTGCGGCGAAGCGGGCGTCCGAGCTCTTCCTGGCGACGGTACGCGTCCTCGAGCGGCAGATGAAGCATTTCGCGAACGCCGCTGCGCGTGGCGCGCACGGCAAGCGGCGCGTTGCCGACCACCGCGTCGGCGAGCTCGAATGCCGCATCCAGAAGGCGATCGCGTTCGACCACGCGGTTGAGGAGGCCGACCTCGAGCGCGCGCGCCGCGGAAAAAGGCTTCGCCGTCAGCAGGATCTCCTGCGCGTGCACCCACGCGATCTGCCTCGGCAACATCACGGCCGCATGTCCGGTCGGAAAGAGCCCGAGCGCGACTTCCTCCAGCGCGAACGTCGCCTCCGGCACGGCGACGCGCATCTCGCACGCGAGCATCATGTCGAAGCCGCCGCCGCGGCAGTGACCGTTCACGGCCGCGACCAGCGGCTTGGTGAGATCGAAGGCTGCAAGGGTTGCCGTCCCGACCGAACGCAGGCCTTCGAAGGCTTCGGCATCGATGGTTTCGCCGCGGGCAAGCGCCTGGGCCACCGGGATGGTCTCGCGAAGGTCCATCCCGCTGCAGAACACGCGCTCGCCTGCGCCGGTCAGCACCGCGCAGCGGATGTCCTCGTTGCCGGCGATCTCGCGCCATGCGGCGGCAAGCTCGCGGAGGGCCGCGGGATTGAGCGAGTTGGCCTTGGCGGGCCGGTCGATCGTAACCAGAGCGACATGCGGATGGCCGGCGGGCCGTTCGATGCGGACGAGCATGCGCCGACGATACCGGGCGCCCGTTCCTGCAGCGAGGCCGCGACGAAATCGGCGAAATCCGGGACAGACACCGATTTCGGAAAACCAGTGTCTGTCCCCGATTTCCTGAAACCAGTGTCTGACCCCGATTTTCAGGTTTGCACAGCGGGCGCGCGGCGGGCGCATCGGCACTGTCGCTCGGTACGGCGGGCGGTATAGGATCCGGCCCCTATGGCTACCATCCAACGTTCCACATCGGCAGCGGCACAGTATGGAAGCACGCTCGGCGTCGCCGCGGCCATCCTCGGCGTGGTCGGCGTCAGCTGTGCGGCACTCGGCCTGCTTCCGCCGATCGGCGGATTCGCGCTCGTCGTGCTCGCTCTCGGTATGTCGCTGATCGGCCTGGTGATGTCGATCGTCGGCTACGTTGCAACCGCGCCCGCCAAGAACCGCGAAGGTCGCAGCTCTGCCGTTCGCGGCCTCGCGCTTTGCGCGATGGTGCTGGTCGCGATCCTGGTTCCCGCGTCGAAAGGCCGCGGCGTGCCGCGCATCAACGACATCACCACCGACACCGAAGATCCGCCGAAGTTCGTCGCCGCGCTCAACGCGAATCCCGGCCGCGACATGAGCTACCCGGAAGGGTTCGCTGCGCAGCAGAACGAAGGCTACCAGGATCTTGCGTCGCTGGTCCTCGGCTATCCGCCGGCGGTTGCGTACGAGAAGGTGCGCGCTGCGCTCGCCAGCATGCCGCGCATGGAGATCATCGGCGAGAGCCGCGAAGAGGGCCGCATCGAAGCCACCGAGACGTCGTCGCTGTTTCATTTCGCCGATGACGTCGTCGTGCGCCTGCGCCCGTATGCCGAGGGGGGAACGCGCGTCGACGTGCGCTCGAAGTCGCGCGTCGGCAAAGGCGACCTCGGAGTCAACGCGAACCGCATCCGCGCGCTGTTCGCACGGATCCGCGCGAGCGATCCGCCGCCCGGGGACTGACGCTTGCCCGACGCTGCCCACGACGCAGAGCTGCTTCGCCTCGTCGACTCCGATCCGCCGGCCTGGATTGTCACGCCGACCCGAAGACTCGCGCGCGCGTTGACGCTTCGGGTCGCCGAGCTTCGGGCCGCGGCGGGTCGCGAAGTCGGTGACGCCGCGTCCATCGATTCGGTCGACGACTGGATGCGGCGGCTCGGCCTCCAGCTCCTCGCACACCGGGCGGCGAGCGGGCGTCCGGCCCGCGTACTTCTGTCACCGCAAGCCGAGCGGCTCGCGTGGGAGAAGATCATCTTTCGCATGCCGGGCGATCTTCCGCGCGAGCTGCTCGACGTCAGCGCGCTCGCGGGCACGGCGGCGACGGCGTGGGAACGCTGCTGTCTTTGGGGTGAGCCGTCGTGGTCGGATCCGATGACACAGGATGCCGAGGCATTTCGCGACTGGTTGCCGGCATTTCGCGCGTGGCTCGACGAACGCGACTTCGTCACGGCAGCCGAGCTGCCGGCTCTGATTGCCGATGCGATCGAGCACGACGATTTGGGCGCTCCGTTGCCGGCAATCCTCGTCGCGCCGGCGTTCGAAAAGCACGAGCCTGCGCTCGCGCGGATCGTCGCAGCACTCGGCGCGCGCGGCATCCAGATCCGCGACCGTATCACGCAACCGGCAAGAGCGGCCGCCGCTGCGCAGGTCTGGCGCGCGGCGACGCCGGCGTCCGAGCTGCGCACCGTTGCCGCCCGCATTCGGGAACGCCTCATTGCCGACCCCAATCTGCGCGTCGCCGTTCTTACGCCCGATCCGTCGGCCTACGGAGCGCGACTCGAGCGAATCTTCGAAGAAGAGCTCGATGCGCCGGGAATGCTCACAATCGGCGCCGTCTCCAGGCGCCGCTTCGACTACGCCGAGGCTCCGAAACTCGCCGACTATCCGCTGGTCGCCGGGGCCCTCGAGCTGCTTGCGCTGCCTTCGCACGGCGTCGATTTCGGCGCGGCATCGCGCATCCTGCTCGGTGAGTTTCCGCGCACGGTAAGCGCGGCCGGCGCCGGCGCGCCGATCGACAATGGCGCAGACGACCGCATCCGTCGCGGCACCATAGAAGCGCGCCTCAGGCGCGAGCGCGCTGCGGCGCTCAGGCTCGCGTTCAGCGAGACGAGTCTTGCGACTGCGCTTCGCAAGGGTGGACTGGAGCGGCGCGCACGCGCGCTCGAGACCATTTCGCGCAGGCTCGAAGCCGACAACGGCAAGAGGCGATCTCCGAGCGGCTGGCGCAGCGAATGGATCGATCGCCTCGAGATGTGCGACTGGCCGGGCCCGCTGCGCGGCGACGTCGAGGGCCTGGTGTTCCGCCGCTGGCGGGACGCGATGGACGCGTTCGCGATGCTCGAGTTCGTCGAGCAGTCGATGGATGCGTCAGAAGCTCTGCGCCGTCTTCGCGAGATCTGCGAGCAGACGCCCGTGCAGCCGGCTTCCGAGCATCACAGCGTCCAGGTCATGAACCTGCTCGACGCCGCAGGGCTGGACTTCGACGTCGTCTACGCGATCGGGATGACGGCAAGCGTTTTTCCGGCAGCGCCGCGGCCGAATCCGCTGCTGCCCGTCCGCTGGCAGCGCGTGCAGCCGGGAATGCCGCGGGTTTCCGTCGAAGCCGAGCGTGAGCTCGCCGACCGCGTGTGGCAGCGCGTGCTCCGATCGGCCGGGGAGGTGCATGCGAGCTATGCGAGCGCCGGAGACAGCGGCGAAGACAACGTCGCGTCCGCATGCATCGCCGGCCTCGAGCCGATGGATGCCGGCCGCAGCGAAGGAGTTGCGTGGTGGGCTGCTGCCTCGGCTGCATTGGAACCGAGGCCTGCGGAGAAACCTGTCGCGCCGCTGGTGCGAAGCGGAGGCGCATCGATCCTGCGCCATCAGAGCGACTGTCCGTTTCGTGCGTTCGCAGCCGTACGGCTCGGCGCCGAACCGCTCGACGCCATCGGCCCGCAGCCGAATGCATCCCAGCGCGGCACGCTCGTGCACGCCGCGCTCGCCGCTGCGTACCGGCTGATCCCGACCTCCGACGACCTCAAGGGACTGGGGAATGGAAATATCGACGAGCTTGCACGCGACGTTGCGCGGGAAACCGTCGACGGCGCGGGCGACGTGTTCGACGACGCGCCCGATCTTGCCGCGTCCGCGCGCATGTGGCTCGCCGAGCTCGTCGCTTCGTGGATGCGTCACGAGCGCGACGACCGCCGCGGACCGTGGGCAGTGGAATCGCTCGAAGCGGATTTCACCGGGACGTTCCCGCCGGACGCCGAGACGCCGCTGACTTTCCACTACCGGCCGGACCGCATCGATCGCGTCGAAGACGGCGCGCTCGTCATCATCGATTTCAAGACTTCCGGTTCGGCCAAGACTCCGAGCGCGTGGAACGGCGACCGGCCGGCCGAGCCGCAGCTTCCGCTGTATCTCGCGCTGCGCATGGCTGCCGGCTACAGCGTCGACGGCATTGCGTTCGGCAATCTTTCGGCTCGCGACGCCTGCGTGCTCGCAGGCGCCGGGGCGCGTGAGTTCTCGGACAAGTTCGCGCCGCCGACCAGGAAGAAGCTGAGGACCAGGGCCGACTACGACACCGCGGTCTCGGCCTATCTCGCCGCAACGAGCGAGCTCGCGCACGCCTATCTGCGAGGCGATGCCGGCGTCGATCCGCGCAAATCGGCCGTCTGCACGCTCTGTCGCGGACACGCGCTGTGCCGTGTGGGCGAGAGCGGCGCAGCCGACGACCAGAACGGCGAAGAGGAGAACGGCGAATGAGCGCCGCCGCGTCGATCGATGCGATCGAGGACGTCGAGCAGCGGCGCCTGGCGCTCGACGTCGGGCAGAGCTTCGTCGTGCAGGCTCCTGCAGGCAGCGGCAAGACGGGGCTTCTCGTGCAGCGTTTCCTCGCGTTGCTCGCGCGCGTCGAGCGCCCGGAAGCGGTGCTTGCGATCACGTTTACCCGCAAGGCTGCCGGCGAGATGCGCCGCCGCATCATCGATGCGCTGCGCGACGCCGAGGAAAGCCGCATGCCGCCCGTGGACGACTTCGCGCGGCAGAGCCGCGAGCTTGCGAGCGCGGTTCTGGCGCGCGACGCGGCGCTCGGCTGGCAACTGCTGCGCTCGCCGTCGCGGCTGCAGGTCTTCACCATCGACAGCTACTGCTCGCGGATCGTGTCGGGCACGCCGCTGCTGTCGCGACTCGGCAGCACGCCGCGTGTGGTCGAGCATCCGAACGCGCTCTACCGCGAAGCCGCACGCCGCACGCTGTCGTCGGAGGGACGCGCCGGGCTTGCCGAGCCGCTCGAGGTCCTGCTCGAGCGCTACGAGATGGGCCTCGACAGGCTCGAAGCGCAGCTGGTCGCAATGCTTTCCCGCCGCGACCAGTGGCTCGAGGGAGTGAGCGAGCACAGCGACGACGAAGCCGCGTGGGTCGCCCGCATCGAAGCTGCAATGACCAAAGCGCTCGCCGCCGAGGTCGCCGAGGTCGCCGCCGGCCTGGACGATGGTTTCTTCGATCGCATTCACGATGTCGCGGTCCGAAGCCGCGCGCAGCCTGACGCGCAGCCCGAGGACTGGCCGACGCTCGGCGCGACGCATTTTCTCGGCCCCCGGATCGAATCGGCACCGGCCTGGAAACAGGCCGCGGCACTGCTCGCGAAGAAAGGCGAGCTGCGCACGCCGCGAAGCAACAGCGACGACGTGCACGGCGGCGATCCGACGACGAAAGCGCTCCTCGACGGCCTGCTCGAGGAGATCGCCGGGCTCCCGGAGGCGCACGGCAAGGCCTGGCGCCGCGCGCTCAAGCGCTCGACGAAGCTCGCGAGCTCGCCGCGGTTTGGCGAAGAAGGCCGCGCCGCGCTCGGCGCGTTCCTCGCCGTGCTCCGGCATGCGGCGGCGACCCTTTGGCTCGTGTTCCGCGAGCATCGCGAAGTGGACTTCGCGCAGGTTGCCCTCGCAGCGGTCGATGCGCTGCGTCCCGGCGAGACGCTCGAAAACCTCGACGCGCGCATCGAGCACATTCTCGTCGACGAGTTCCAGGATACGAGCGTGCTGCAGTGCGGCCTGCTGCGCGGCCTGACGTCGGGATGGCAGCACGGCGACGGGCGCACGCTCTTTCTGGTCGGCGATCCGATGCAATCGATCTACCGCTTCCGCAAGGCGGAAGTCGGGCTGTTCCTGTCGGCGCGCCGTGATGCCGATTTCCTCGCGACCTGTCCGCTGACCTCGCTCGGCCTGGTCGTCAACTTCCGCTCGACGCGAAGCATCGTCGGCTGGGTCAACGGCGCATTCTCGACGCTGCTCGGCGATCACGACGATGCGGCGCGCTCGCTCGTTGCATTCGCGTCGGCTTCGACCCGCCCGCGAGCCGCCGAAGGCATAGCCGTCGATTTCGTGATGTGGGACTCGCCGTCGCTGCCGCGCGACGCCGATGCAGACGCTGTCGAAGCGGCGGGTCTCGCCGACTGGATCGCGGCCGACGCTCGCGAGCGCCGCACGCGCGGCGCGGCGTCGGCCGGCCACGCACCGATCGCAGTGCTCGTGCGCGGCCGCAGTCATGCGCTGCCATTGCTGCGGGCACTCGAGAGCCGCGCCCCCGACGTGCGGCTTCGCGCTCCGGGCCTCGACATGCTCGGCGACCGCGGGGTCGCGCAGGATCTCGAGGCGCTGACGCGCGCGATCGTTCATCCCGGTGATCGGCTGAGCTGGCTCGCCGTGCTGCATTCGCCTCAGGTCGGCCTGCCGTTTTCCGATCTCGCGCTGCTCGTCGAGCCCAGCGTTGCGGCGACGTCCGCGCGGCGCGCCACGGCGATCCCGCTGCTGCTTCGCGATCGCGAAGCGCTGTCGCGGGTCGGCGACGATTCGCGCCGCCGCATCGCTCGCCTGCTCGGCATCCTCGACGCTGCGCGCGCGGAGCTCGCCACGCGCAGCATCGACTCGGTCGTACGCACCGCGTGGCTGCGTCTCGGCGGACTGGCGTCACCTTCGCAGACGACCGGTACGGCTGCACTCGACGCCGATGCGTTCTTCGATCTGCTCGCGTCGCATGCGCGTGGCGGCAGCGTCGATCTCGACGACCTCGCCGCGGCGCTGGCAGACACCGAAGCAGCGGTCGATCTCGATGCGGACGCGGACGTCGAGATCATGACGATGCACAAGGCCAAGGGGCTCGAGTTCGACACGGTGATCCTGCCGGCGCTCGGGCGCGGTACCGGCGGCAACGACGGAATGCCGCTGGCGATGGAAACCAATGCGAAGACCGGCCTGCTGGCGATGGTCGCGCCGCGCGAGGCGCGCGGCCGCAACGACGAGGACGGCGACAAGTACGTCTTCCTGCAGCATCGCGAAAAGCGGCGCGGCGACAACGAGCGCCTGCGCGTGCTCTACGTTGCCGCGACTCGCGCGAAACATCGCCTGATCCTGTCGGCAGCGCACGGACGGCTGAGCAAGAAGACCGGGAAGCCGCACGTTGCGTCGTTGCTCGCGGCGCTCGAGCCGGCGCTGCCGTTGACGAGTGCACGCATTGCGATGGTTGCCGACCCGCCGGCAGGCGTGCGGGCGCCGTCACTGCGACTCGGTGTCGAGCCGGCGCTGGCGAGCGTGCCGGCCGGCATCGTCGATCGCTCGGTGTCTTCCGCGGCACCGTCGGCGCTGGCGGAGGTAACGCCGAAGTTCTTTTCCCACAGCCGCAAATCTGCGCACATCGGCACCGTCTACCACGCATTCGTGCAGCGCATCGCCGGTGACGGGCCCGACGCCTGGCCGCCGGCGCGCGTCACGGCCGAACGCACGGTGATCGCACATGCCCTTCGCAGCGCAGGCGTATTGCCGGTGGAGCTCGACGATGCGGTCGCACGCGTAAGCGCTGCGCTGGTCGCGACGCTCGAAGACGCCGACGGCCGGTGGCTTCTCGCGGCGCACGACGACGCACGGTCGGAGTGGGCGATGCTTGCCTACACCGACCGCGACCGGCGGCTCACCAGCGCAGCCGTCGATCGCAGCTTCGTCGAGAACGGCACGCGATGGATCGTCGACTTCAAGACGGGCCGTCCCGGCGAGCCCACCGAGGATGACGAGACGCTCGTCCCGGCTGCCGACCCGGTCGACGCGGTGCGCCGCCAGTACGCGCCCCAGTTGGCTCGTTATCGCGATCTGGTGCGCGGGCGCTGCGGAGACGACCTCCCGGTTCGCGCGGTCCTCTATTTCGCCGAGTGGCCGTCCGGCCGACTGCAGGACGTCACCGGCCTGCTCGATCAGATGGCTGCGAATCCAGAGCATGCCGCAAGTAACCTTGCGCGCTGAGTGGCGTCTCACGTGATGGCCCGAACGCTTTCGACCGCTGGCGGAGCACGATCGACTTGAGAATGGGCGCAGACCTCGCGGCCCTGATGCTCGCGGCGCAGGCCGGCGACCAGGACTCGTATCGCGTGCTTCTCGAGGAGCTGCAGCCGGTCCTGCGCTCGTACGTGAAACGCCGGATCCGCGACGAGGAGGCGGCAAACGACATCTGCCAGGACGTTCTTCTTACGATGCACCGCGTGCGACACACCTTCGAGCCCGGACGTTCCTTCGAGCCGTGGTTCTATGCGATCGCGCGCAGCCGCTTCATCGATCATCTCCGCCGGCGCCGCCGGCGCGGCGACCTCGAAGTCGGCGACGATGCGGTCGCGGAAATCGTCGCCGAAGAGCCGAGCGCCGGCTGGGGACAATTCCTCGAGCTGCTCGAACGTCTGCCGGAATCGCAGCGCGAAGCATTCTCGATGCTGAAGATCGAAGGCCTGTCGGTCGAAGAGGCGGCCGAACGCGCCGGCGTCAGCATTTCCGCACTCAAGGTCCGCGCACATCGCGCTTATGGCGTGCTGCGGCGCGGCCTGCTCGGGAGCGAAGAATGAGCGATCCGCGCACATCGACTTCCGGCGATCTCGTCGGCCGGCTGGTTGCCGATCTCGCTCCGGTGCGCCCGGTCCGGTCCGGGCGCATGGTCGCTATAGCGGTCGCGCTCGAGATTGCCGTCGTGCTCGTCGTGGCCTGGCTGTTCGGGTTCCACATGGCGCGGCCGGAGCGCATCTTCGATCCGGCGTTTGCCGGGCTGCTCGGCGCGCTTGCTGCCGGCGCTGTGGCGAGTGCGCGCACGATGACGATGCTTTCGGTGCCGGGCCGGCCTGTCTCCCGTGCGCTTCGCGCATTCGTGCTCGCGCTTCCGCCCGTGCTCGCGGTCGCGATGATCGTATTCTCGCCATGGGGTGGGTCGTTCCACGGATTTGCAGCGGTGGTCGTCGAAGGGTTCGGCTGCACGAAGAACACGCTGCTCGTCGCGACGCCTGCGTGGCTTGCCGGTCTTCTGTTCCTGCGGCGGCTTGCGCCGCTCGACCCGCTGCGTGTCGGGCTCTTCAGCGCGTGCGCGGCGCTGCTCGCCGCGGCCGTCGTCGTGCAGATGGCGTGCCCGAGCTGCGACTCGTGGCACCTGGCGATCTCGCACTACGTGCCGCTGCTCGTGGCCGCGTGGGTAGCGGCGATGCTGTCGCCGGTCGTGCTGTCGCTGCGGGCGCCGGAATCCCGCTCGTAGACGACGGCGACCCGGCCGGCGACACTCGTTGTCTTCGAAGCCGGACCTGTCTATCTGCGGTGCCCATGAGCACCAGCGCAGTAACCGTAACGATCGAAAACACGACGGCCGTCGTCACCGTCGACGACGGCCGTGCAAACGCCTTGTCGGCCGACGTCCTCGACGGCCTCGGCGAGGCGCTCGACCGTGCGGAGACGGATGACGTCGCGGCGGTCGTGATGACCGGACGTGCCGGCCGCTTCTGTGCAGGTTTCGATCTGACGGTAATGATGGCCGGTGCGCGCGAGCGCCGCGTGCTCGTCGAAAAGGGCGCGCATCTGTTCCTTCGCATGGCCGAGTTTCCTCGCCCGATCGTGCTCGCGTGCAGCGGCCATGCGCTGGCGGCGGGAGCGGTGTGGCTGTGCTGCGTCGACTGGCGGATCGGGGCCGACATCGATGCCAAGATCGGCCTGAACGAAGTGGCCATCGGAATGCCGCTGCCGATTTTTGCGATGGAGGTCGCGCGCGAGCGGCTGTCGAAGCGGCATTTCCTTGCCGCCACGGCGCACGCCCGCATCTACCAGCCGCGCGAAGCAGTCGATGCCGGCTATCTCGACGAGGTGGTGCCGGCCGCCGACCTGTTGAGCGCCGCGAAGGCGAAAGCCGCAGCCCTCGCACAGCTCAAGCAGCCCGCGTTCGCGCTCACCAAAAAGTCCGCGATGCGCGCAACGCTGCGCCACATCCGCGACACGCTCGAAGAAGACATGGACCGCGTCGGCTAGGGGGACTGGAGGGATCTGGAGGGGACTGGTACGGATTTCCCAAAGCGAGGCGACAAGTACACATCTTCGCACCGGGAAATCTGTACCTGTGCCCGTTTTCGACCGGAGCAGAAATGGAAGTTTTCGATCACATCTCCGAAGACCTGGCCGCGTTCATCGCCGAGCAGCCGATGTTTTTCGTGGCCACGGCCCCGCTTTCCGGCGGACACGTCAACCTGTCGCCGAAAGGCCTCGATACGCTGCGCGTGATCGGACCGACGATGGTCGCGTACCTCGATCTTACCGGCAGCGGCAACGAAACCTCGTCGCATCTTGCCGAGAACGGCCGCCTTACGCTGATGCTGTGCAGCTTCGGTGCGAGGACGATGATCCTTCGCCTCTACGGCCGCGGACGCACCGTGCTGCCGGACGATCACGCCTACGGACTGCTGCGCCCGCATTTCGGTGACATCGTCGGCGAGCGCCAGATCATCGTGCTCGACGTCGAGCGCGTGCAGACGTCGTGCGGCTACGCGGTGCCGCGCATGGACAATCCGCGCCAGCGCGACACGCTGGTGCGCTGGGCCGAGAAGAAGGGCGACGAAGGCCTGAAGAACTACCGCGCCGAGAAGAACGCGCTCAGCATCGACGGACTTCCGGCACCGATCGGGCGCACGCGATCCACCGATTGACCTGCGATTCCCTGCGATCGGCTTGGACGATCGGCGACCGGCGACGACCGACCTGCAACTGACCCGCGCGCGGCCGCCTTGAGGTCGCGCGACTGCGGTGCCACGATCCATCCGCGTGACGCTTCCACGAATTCGGTTCACCATCTGGTCCGATGTGCTGTGTCCGTGGTGTTACAACGCTGCGGTCTGCCTCGAACGCGTCCAGCACGACGTCCGCGACAAAGTCCGCCTCGATCTCGTCTACAAAAGCTATCTGCTGCGGCCGAATCCGGAGCCGAAGTCGCCGGAACGATTCCGCCGTTATACCGAATCGTGGCTGCGGCCGGCTGCGCAGCCCGATGCCGGCGAATTTCGCGTGTGGCAGACCGACGAGCCGCCGCCGTCGCATTCGCTGCCGCCGGCGATCGCCGTCAAGGCTGCCGCGCGACAGAAGAGCAGCGGTGAGAACGACACCTTCACGACGTATCATCGCGCGCTGATGCAAGCGTACTTCGCGCGCAATCTCGACGTGACGTCGCGCCGCAACATCCTCCTCGTCGCGCGCGAATGCGGACTCGACGAATCGGCGATGGAGCGTGATCTCGACGATCCGGCGCTCGCTGCGCTCGTCGTCGCCGAGCACAACGAAGCGTTCGAGCTCGGCATCTCCGGCGTGCCGTGCGTCGTCATCGATGGCGGGTTCCAGCTGCCCGGCAGCCAGGAACGCGCCGTGTACGAACGCGTGATCGATCGTCTGCTGGCGCGCATTGCGTCGCCCGCAGATCAAGGAGTCCTATGAGCCTGCACACCACCGAACTGACGCTCATGCATGCGCTTCGCGCGGAAGCGGGCGAGCTTTCCCAGCGTATGGTCGCCAACCGCCGCCGCATCCACATGTTCCCGGAACTCGGGCTTCGCCTTCCGGCTACCGAAGCGGTGATCGTCGAAGAGCTGAAACGGATCGGTGTCGATTCGATCAAAACTGGCGAAGCGCTGAGCTCGGTAGTCGCCGAGATCAGAGGAATCGGCGGGACGGCGGGCCGGCCGCAGACGGTCGCGCTTCGTGCCGACATGGATGCGCTGCCGCTCGGCGAGCACAACGATCTCGACTTCGCGTCGAAGAACACGGGCTGCATGCACGCCTGCGGCCACGACGCGCACATCTCGATGCTGCTCGGGGCGGCGGAGATTCTGGTTGCGCGGCGAGCGGGCTTCGGTGGAACGGTGCGTCTTCTGTTCCAGCCGGGCGAGGAAGGCTACGGCGGGGCGAGAATCATGATCGAGGAAGAAGCGCTTGCGGGCGTCGATGCGGCCTTCGCGCTGCACGTCGATCCGAGCTCTCCGGCCGGAACGCTGTGCGTGCGCAAGGGCACGATCATGGCGTCGGCCGATTCGTTCATGGTGACGTTCAAGGGCGCAGGCGGGCACGCATCGATGCCTCATCACACGCGCGATCCCATCCCGGCCATCGGTCCGTTCGTCGACGGGCTTTCGCACGCGGCCGCACGGGAGACCGATCCGGACGATCGCGTGGTGCTCAGCGTGACGCAGGTTCGCGCGGGCACGACCAACAATGTGATTCCACCGATCGCCGAATGCGGCGGGACGATCCGCGCGCTCAGCGGACGCGGTCGTGCTGCTGCCCACGAGCAGCTTCGCCGGATCGCGCGCGGTGTTGCCGCGGCGCGCGGCATCCACGTCGACGTCAGCGTGCACGACGGATATCCGCCGACCGTGAACCATGATGCACCGGTCGAGCTCATGGAGCGTACGGCCGAGCGCGTCGGCCTTCGCGTGCTGCGGATGCCGAGCCCGGTCATGGGCGCCGAGGACTTCTCGTACATGCTCGAGCGCGTGCCCGGTGCGTTCGCGTTCCTCGGTGCTCGAACTGAAGGCGGCGGCCCGCTGCACTCGGACCTGATGAAGCTCGACGAATCCGTGTTCGCGAGCGGGGCGGCGCTTCATGCCGCCGTCGCGATGTCCTATCTGGCAGGGAACTGAAGACCGGAAAAGCGGGGACAGACACCGATTTCCGGAAATCGGTGTCTGTCCCCGATTTTCCCGTTCTCGATGAGGTCCGGAAATCGCCAGAGTCCTCGTGACGCGGCTGCTAAGGTCGGCGCATAGGAGATCCCGATGACAACCAACGCCGACATCTTTCATTCGCTTCATGCGGGGCCCGGGCTGCTGCTGCTGCCCAACTGCTGGGATGCAGGAAGTGCCAGGCTGCTCGAGCATCTCGGCGCGCGCGCCGTTGCGACGACGAGCGCAGGGCTCGCATGGTCGCTCGGGTTTCCCGACGGCGACGCGCTGCCGGTCACGAAGCTCGCTGCGGCGGTCGAATCGATCGTTCGCGTGATCAGGATCCCGCTCAGCGTCGACATGGAAGGCGGTTATTCAGACGATCCGGCAGACGTCTCGGAAGCGGTCGCGGCGATTGCCGGCGCCGGCGGGGTGGGCATCAACCTCGAGGACGGCGCGATGCCTCCCGACCTTTTCGTGCGAAAGCTCGAAGCGGCGCGAAAGGGCGCCGATCGTGCCGGCGTGCGCATGTTCGTCAACGCTCGCACGGACACATATCTGCGTGCGCTCGTGCCGGAGAACCGCCTGGTCGGCGAAACACTCGCGCGGGCCGGCATGTTCCGTGACGCAGGCGCCGACGGCTTCTTCGTTCCGAAGGTCGTCGCGGACGACGCGATCCGCGAGATCGCAGCGTCGTGCGGGCTGCCGCTGAACGTGCTCGCGTGGCACGGTCTGTCGCCGTCTCGCGAGCTCGAAAAGCTCGGCGTGCGCAGGGTGAGCGCCGGCTCGTCGATCGCGCAGGCCGCGTGGGGAAGAGCACGAGACGCCGCGGCGACGTTTCTCGCCGACGGCTACACGCCGGCCCTGTTCGAGAACGCGATGCTGTACGGCGACATCAACCCGTTGTTCGCCGAGTCAGCTCGAGGCCGATGACGCGCCGACGATAACACCGGGATTCATCACTCCTGCCGGGTCGAGCGCACGCTTGGCCGCCGCCAGCGCGTCGCCGAACAGCGCCGGCCGCTGGCGCTCGTACCACGGCATGTGATCTCGCCCGACCGCATGATGATGCGTGATCGTGCCGCCGAGGCGCAGCAGCGCCTCGGACGCGGCGCTCTTGATCGCGTCCCAGTCCTCGAGCTGACGCTCCGGCGACGACGGCGCAAGGATCGTGAAATACGGCGCCGGGCCGTCCGGATACACATGCGTGAAGCGGCACGTGACCGAGCCTCCGCCGCAGCGTCGCTCGAGCTCGCTCCTGACGGCTTCGGTCACACCCGAATGAAATGCTTCGAAGCGGTCCCACGTGATCGCGGTTTCGAACGTGTCGCTGATCATGCCGAGGCCGACCAGCGCGTCGCGCATGTACGGCGCGCGCAGGAACGCATCGCGCCACGCACCGGCGGCGCCTTCGCGCCCGGCGCGATCGTCGCTGCGCGTGCGGCCCGCACCTTCCGGGTACTGTCCGCCATGGTCGCGCACCATCTCGAGCGCACGCGCCATCCATGCGTCGAGCGGATGATCGGCCGACTCGAACGCGAGGATCAGGACGTGGTGCGTGCCGTCGCCGGCTCCGCTGGTCATGGCTTCGCCGGCATCGAGGAGACGAAGATTGGTCGGATACAGCGAGGAGTGCGACAACGCGCGCACCGCGCGCGCCGCAGCGTAATAGTCCGTGAACGTTGCGCTCGCCGATGCGCGATACTTCGGCCGGTCCTGCAGCCGCATCCACGCTTCGGTGACGATGCCGATCGAGCCTTCGGATCCGATCACGTAGCGATCCGGGCTCGGCCCCGCGCCTGATCCCGGAAGGCGGCGGCTTTCGAGAACGCCGGCCGGCGTCACCGTGCGCAGCGACTCGACGAAATCGTCGATGTGCGTGTAAAGCGTCGCGTAGTGGCCCCCGGAGCGCGTCGCGATCCAGCCGCCGAGCGTCGAGAATTCGAACGACTGCGGGAAATGCCGCAGCGTGAGCTCGTGCGGCCTGAGCGCGTCTTCGAGCGCCGGCCCGTAGATGCCGGCCTGGATGCGCGCAGAGCGCGACGCGCGATCGATCTCGAGCACGCGGTCGAGCGCGCCGAGATCGATCGAGATGCTGCCGGCAAAATCGTCGAGGCCGCGCGCTTCGACGCCGCCGACGACCGACGAGCCGCCGCCATATGGAATGGCCGCGATGCGCGCCGATGAGCACCAGTCGAGAAGCCGCACGATGTCTTGTTCATTCTTCGGATACGCGACCAGGTCCGGAGCCGGCGAGAAGTCGCGGCGGAATGCGCGCACGACGTCGCGATACGCTTTGCCGTACGTGTGCGATGCCCGGTCGAGCGGGCGTTCGGAGACGATCGCTGCGAGCGCCGAAGGAGCCGCTATGCGCGGCGCGCGCAGCGCGATCTCGTCGATCCGCGGCGGAGCGGCCGGCTCGCCGACGTCGAAGCCGAAGCGCGCGGCCAGCATCGCGCCGATCGCCTTCTGATGATCGATGCCCGGGGCTTCGTCCTCGTAGCCCCAGCCCCAGAATTTCCGTTCGCGTTCCGCCGGCCGCGCGTCTGTCGTCATGCCACGGCCCTTCGCACTCAGGCCATCTCGTTGCAAGGCCGCGCGGTCTCCGCAAAAACCGCGGCAGTCGCGGTTTGCCGAAAACCCCGGCCTGCCCCGGTTTCGCAGATGATCCACCCGCCGCTTGTCTCGATCGCGCTTCCGGTGCGCAACGCGGGGCCCTGGCTCGGCGAATGCCTCGACTCGATCCTCGCGCAGAGCGAACCGCGCTTCGAGCTCGTCGCAGTCGATGACGGCAGCAGTGACTCGAGTCGCGCGATGCTCGACGGGCTCGCCGCGAGCGATGCGCGGGTTCGCGTGCTCGAGACTCGCGAAAGTGCGCGCGGCATTGCCGAAGCTCTCAACGTCGCGCTCGCGGCCGCGAGCGCTCCATACCTCGTGCGAATGGACGCCGACGACCGCATGCATCCCGAGCGCCTCGCGAAGCAGATCGCTGCGCTTGAGGCCGACCCGGCGCTGTTCGGCGTCGCGTCGCGCGCTGCGGCGTTCTCCGCCGATCCGATCCAGGACGGCATGCGGGCGTACGTCGACTGGCAGAATGCTCTGCTCACTCCCGAAGAGCTGGCGCGCGACCGCTTCATCGAAAGTCCGGTGCTTCACCCGTCGGTCGCGCTGCGTACGGACGTCGTGCGCGAAACGCTCGGCGGCTGGCGCTCGACGGCGTGGCCGGAGGACTGGGAATTCTTCCTGCGCGCGTTCGAGGCGGGCCTTCGCATTGCGCGCTTGCCCGAAGTGCTCGTCGAGTGGCGGCTTCATTCGCTGCAGGCGACGCGCACGCATTCGCAGTACAGCGAAGATGCGCTGCTCGAGCTGCGTGCCGCGTATCTCGCGCGCTTCCTTCAGCGCGCCGCGACCAGTGACCGATCGCTGTGGATGCTCGGCGCGGGGCCGGTCGGCAAGGCGCTCGTCAAGGCGCTGTCGCGCCACGGCGTCGTGGCCAACGGGCTTGCCGACGTCGATGCACGCAAGATCGGCGGCATCGTGCGCGGCGCCGGGCATCGCTGGCGCGTCGCCGACTATCGCGATCTCGAGGCGATGACGCCGCGGCCGTTCGCCGTAAGCGCAGTGGCCGGGCCCGTCGCGCGCGAGAGGATTCGCGCCGTCCTGGCCGGATGGGGATGGGCAGAAGGCGACGATTTCGTCGTTGCCGCGTAGGCGTCGGCGGCCCGGGTTCCTTCGCCAATCCGACTCGTTTATTAGCTCGCGTCACGGCGTCCGGCGGAGCTCGTGATGCTGCGCCGGCGCGCGCTCGGAATCGTGAATAGCGCGCCCGGTTTTCGCATGACTCGCACGATCTGCACGCTTTGAGGGACCAGACATGACCATGCAACGTACCCCGCTCCTGCTTTCGCGCCTGATGGACCGCGGTCCGCACCTGAATCCGCACGAAGAGATCGTCACGCGCACGATGGCGGGCGGGCTCCATCGCCAGACGTACCAGGCGCTCAAGGCACGCGCATCGCAGGTCGCCAACGCGCTTCGCGCGGCGGGCATCCATCAGGGCGACCGGGTCGCGAGCTTCCAGTGGAACAACCATCGCCATCTTGAGCTCTACTACGCGGTGCCGTCGATGGGCGCCGTGCTGCACACGCTCAACATCCGGCTGAGCCAGCGCGATCTCGAATACATCATCAACCACGCCGCCGATCGCGTGATCTTCGTCGACGAGGATCTGCTGAAGCTGGTCGAGCCTCTCGCTACGAAGGCGCCGACCGTCGAGCAGTGGGTCGTCTGCTCCGACAGTCCGAGCGGGACCTGGAAGACATCGCTGCCGGGTACGGTCGGCTATGAAGAATGGATTGCGTCGCAGCCGGCGACGTACGAATGGCCCGAGATCGACGAGCATTCGCCGATGGGTCTTTGCTACACGAGCGGCACCACCGGAAATCCGAAGGGCGTCATGTACACGCACCGCTCGACGTACCTTCACACGATGGCGCAGGCGATGACCGACTCGCTCGGTCTATCGGCAACCGACTGTGTGCTGCCGATCGTTCCGATGTTCCATGCGATGAGCTGGGGCCTTCCGTTCACGGCCACCATGCTCGGGTGCAAGAACGTCCTTCCGAACTGTCACATGGACGCCAAGGACATTCTCGACCTGATGGCTGCCGAACAGGTGTCGGTCTCGGCCGGAGTGCCGACGATCTGGCAGGGACTTCGCGCAGCGATCGAAGCCGAGCCGGGACGCTGGGAGCTTTCGCATCTGTCGCGCGTGACGTGCGGCGGCTCGGCGCCGCCGGTGTCGCTGATGCGCTGGTACTGGGACAAGCTCGGCGTCGAGATGATCCAGGGCTGGGGCATGACCGAGACCAACCCGCTCGGCACGATCTCGCGCAAGGTCGCCAAGCGCTCGCAGCGCCAGCTTTCGCTCGACGAGCAGTTCGCCAACGCCGCCAAGGCCGGGCTTACGCTTCCCGGTCTCGAGATCGAGATCGTCGACGAGCATTTCCAGCCGCTTCCGCACGACGGAGAAACCGTCGGCGAGCTGCTGATCCGCGGCCCGTGGATCGCGTCGGAGTACTACGCCAATCCACAGCCGGAAAAGTTTCACGACGGCTGGCTGGTGACCGGTGACGTCGCGAAGATCGATGCGGAGCAGTACCTGATCATCGCCGATCGCTCCAAAGACCTCATCAAGAGCGGTGGCGAATGGATCTCGTCGGTCGATATCGAGAACGACATCGTCGCGGTCCCGGGCGTCGCGCAGGCCGCGGTCGTCGCGCAGCCGCATCCGAAATGGGACGAGCGTCCGGTGGCGCTCGTCGTGCTGGCTCCGGACGCGATCGTGACCGCTGCCGATGTGACGAAGCACCTCGCGAAGACGTTCGCGAAGTGGCAGCTTCCGGACGAGATCCTGTTCGTTGCGAGCCTGCCGCTGACGTCGACCGGAAAGCTCGACAAGAAGGTCATTCGCGCCGATCTCCAGGAGAAGGGTTACCGGCTGCCGGACCTGCGTTCCGCGCTGCAGTAATGACCCGCATCGTCGCGCCCGCCGACACGCAGCTTCTCGACGTGCGCACGCGCCGCGGATTCGGCGCACGCTTCGGCCGCGCGGCCGAGTTCGTCATCACGGCACCGGGCCGCGCCAACCTGATCGGCGAGCACACCGACTACAACGACGGCTACGTGCTGCCGTTCGCGCTCGCGCGTCGTACGGCCATCGCGGTTTCGCCGCGCGAGGGCAGGGCCGTGTGCTTTTCGAGCGCGCTCGCGCGCGGAGACGTCGAATTCTCGCTCGACGAACCGATCGTGCCGCGCGGCGAGCCGGCGTGGGGCGACTACGTGCGCGGCGTCGTTGCCGGTTGCCTGTCGGCCGGGCTCGACCCCGGCGGCTTCGATGCGTGGGTCGATTCGGACGTTCCGGTCGGTGCGGGCCTGTCGAGCAGCGCTGCGCTCGAGGTCGCCGCAGCGGGAGTCGTCGAACGCCTCGCCGGAGCATCGCTCGCGCCGCTCGCCAAAGCGCGGCTGTGCCAGCGCGCCGAGCACGAGTTTGCCGGCGTGCCGTGCGGAATCATGGACCAGATGGCCTCGATCCTGGCGACTACGGACGATCTGCTGCTGCTCGACTGCCGCGACAACTCGTGGCGCCAGGTTGCGCTTCCCGGCTCCGAGGTCGAAGTCGTCGTCGTCGATTCGGAGCTGCCGCACGATCTTGGCCAGGGCGAGTTCGCGCTTCGCGTCGAACAGTGCCGCGAGGCGGCGCGTAGGCTCGGCGTACGCTCCCTGCGCGACGCAACCCGTGAGCAGCTGTCCGCGCTCGCAGGGTACCCCGTGCTGCAGCGGCGCGCGCAGCACGTCGTCGAAGAAAACGCGCGCGTGCTGGCCGCCGTCGATGCGATCCGAACGAACGATTGGACGCACCTCGGCGTTCTTCTCGACGAAAGCCACCAATCGCTGCGCGACCTCTACGAAGTCAGTCGCCCGGAGATGGATGATCTCGCAGGCAGCCTGCGCTGCGCCGGCGCTCTCGGTGCGCGCATGACAGGGGGAGGATTCGGCGGATGCGCAGTCGCGTTGTTTCGAGCCGGCTCCCGGCCCGAGCGACTTTTTTCAGGAGAATAAACCCATATACAGACGCGGTTCGATTCGCCGCGCATGGTAGCCCGATCGCGAAAGACTTCTCTTTTTTCCGCTTCGACCGATGGCGGGAAGCGATTCACCGAGACCCTGCGCGCGATCGAGCGTCGCGCCGAGGATGGCCCGCTGACACTCGGCGAGCTGTTCGCGATCTGCGGTCCGCAGGGACACGCATTCGTGGCGATCTTTCTCGTGCTGCCGTTCCTGCAGCCGGTTCCGCTTCCAGGCATTTCGAGTGCGATCGGGATCGTGCTGGTAATCGTTGGTGCATTCGTCGCGCTGCAGCGGCCGCCGTGGCTGCCTCAGCGTCTTCGTTCGCTCGTCGTGCAGCCCGACGTGGTGCTTCGCATCTGCGCGCGGCTGGAGAGGCTGCTCGGACGGCTCGAGAAGGTCGTGCAGCCGCGGGGGCAATGGCTGTTCCCGCAGCGCTGGTTCCGGCTTACCAACGGTACGATCTGGATCATCCATGCGCTGGTCTTCTCGCTGCCGCTGCCGATCCCGCTGACGAATTTCTTTCCGGCGGTCGTGATCCTGCTGCTGGCGGTCGGCACGCTGGAGGAGGACTTTCGCGTCATAGCGGTTTCTTACGTCGCTGCGCTTCTGAACGTTCTGTTCTTTGGCGGGCTCGTTGCGCTGCCGACGCTCGGGTGGAAAGCGCTCACTCCTTGATCCTGCCCGCCTCCGCGGCGCATCCGAAAAAGTATTGCCCCTGTTGAAGGCGCCGGCCTCGCGTGCGTCGAATGGCGCGGTACTCCCGTTGCGCCGGTTGCCAGAATTTTCCGACCTGTCCGGTCTTTCCGGTCTTTCCGATCTTGCCGATCTTGCCGATCTTGCCGATCTTTCCGATCTTTCCGATCTTTCTGATGTTGGCCCGATCTTTCCGTCCACAAGGAGATCCGGATGAAATCAGCCCGTTGTTTCTCGCAGTCCGCCCTGCTCGCGTCGTTTCTCGGCATTTCGTTCGTCGGCGGAGCGGCCGTCGACTTCGTGGTCCCGGAAGAAGCCGACGCCGGCTACGATATCGACGAATCCTACTTCTACCTGTCGCTGTCTTCGGATGGCGGCTGGGTGAACAACGCGCAATTCGGCTGGGTCTGGTATCCGTACCATCGCCCCGTCGGCTGGAGACCATACACGCTCGGACACTGGGTCTGGACCGACTACGGCGAATGGCTGTGGGTTTCCGACGAGCCGTTCGGCTGGGCGACGTATCACTACGGGCGCTGGTTTCTCGATCCGATTTACGGATGGGTCTGGCTGCCCGGACGCGTCTGGGCGCCGGCCTGGGTAAGCTGGCGTGACTGCGACGATTACATCGGCTGGGCGCCGATCGGTCCGTGGGGCTACTACGACCGTCACAACCATCGCTACAGCGACTGGGATCGCTGGCACCACGACCATGACGACTGGGACGAGCATCGCGGCTACCGCCACGATCGCGACGACTCGGAAGACTGGAACTTCACGCGCAAGCGCGACTTCGTAAGTCCGCGCATCGACCGCGTCGTGCTCGATCATCACCGCGCGGTCGACGTGATGCGCAGGTCGCGCGACCTTCCGCCTCCGAGCGAAGACGACATGCGCATGGGCCGCGGCGTTTCGCGAGGCATCGGCAAGGACGTGATCGAGCGTGCCGCCGGCCGCCCGATCCGTCCCGTCAAGGTCGAAGATGCCGCCGAGCCGCCGCGCAGCGGCAAGGATTCCGCAGGCGCAGAGCATCATGGTGACCGCGGCGATCGCGTGCGCGTGTACCGTCCCGAAGTGCGCGAGCCGAAGCCGGACGCGACGCCCGATCGTCTCGGTGTCGCCAAGGCGCCCGGCAGGCCGAACGAAGCCGGCGTGCGCCACGAGCACGGCCGCGCGGCTCAGGCGGATCAGCCGCAGGGCCGCGATCCGATGAATCGTCCGCACGGTCGCGTCACCACCGATGAATCTCCGGCGCGCGAATCGAACGCGGGCCATCGCCATGGCGCGCAGCAGGACGCGGGTGAATCGGGCGGCCGCGCGCACGATGCGGCAGCGACGCCTTCGCGTGAAGCGCGGCAGCCGCGCGAACCGGAGGCGAACCGCGCTAACGATGCGGCAACCCGGCCGCCGCGCGACGAGCCTCATACTTATGGCGGCCGCGGTTCCTACGGTGATCGTGCCATGCAGCCGCGAGGCGACACCAACCATGGCCGCGGCGCGGCACCGCAGTCGTCCGGTGAGATGGAGCGCGGCTATCCGCACCAGGCGAATACTCCGCGTAGCGACACGATGGAGCGCGGCAGCGAGCGTCCCGTGTCGCATCCTCACGATCGCGACGCGAGCCGATCGTATCCGTCGTCGTCGTCGCGGGCGCCGCAATACACTGCGCCCGAGCCGGCGCCGCGCGAGCACGGACGCATGCCGCAGCACGAGGCACCGGCCGTATCACATGAGCGTGCTCCGGCGCCGCAGTACTCTCCGCAGGGAAACCATGGCGGTGGAAATCGTGAGAGCTCGTACGGCGCGCCGCCCCAGACCCACGCGCCGGCAGCGCACAGCGCGCCGCCGTCGTATCAGGGGCCTGCAACATACGGTGCGCACGGATCGGGAGCGCAGCCGTCCGCGCCAGCCGGTAGTCCGGGTGGCGGGTTCGGTGGTTACCAGGGCGGCGGTGGATTCGATTCGTCGCCGTCGCACGGTCACGGCGGTGGTGGAGGTGGCGGCGGCGGCCGTTATCACTGACCGCTTCGAAGAAGTCCCAAAAGCTCGTCCGCATGCGTTGCCGGATCTACCTTCGGCAGCGCATGCCGGATGATCCCCGATTCATCGATCACGTACGTGATGCGCCTGGCATGTCCGGCCGACGGTGAATCGCACGCGCCGTACGCCATGCCGATGCGGCGGTCGGTGTCGCACAGCAGCGGATAGCCGAAGCCAAACTTCTCCGCGAAAGCTTTGTTCGCCGGCGGCGCGTCGAAGCTGACGCCGAGGATGACGGCGCCGAGCGCATCGAACGCGGCCTGCTGCGCGCACAATCCTTTGCCCTCGACCGTGCATCCGGGGGTATCCGCTTTTGGATAGAACCACAGGATCACTTTGCGACCGCGCAGGTCGCTGAGCGCGATGGTGCGGCCATCGTGGGTCGGAGCGCGGAAATCGGGAGCCGGTGTGCCGGTATCGAGAAGCTTCGCAGGAGCAGGGGCGCCGCCTAGCAGCTTTTTAAGTTTTCCGAGCATCTGCGGTTCTCCTTCTGTCTGCCTTGCTTCGTTGCGAGGGCCTGGCGGGCCCCGGCGCATCCTTCGGCGAATCTTCGGTCGAGTTTCGATTGTGCGAAGATTCATCTCAACTGCTGCCCGCGGCCGTGCATCGCGAAGACCGGCTTGCCAGTTGCGCACTCGGCTTCTAACCTCCGGCACGGGACCCGCGCGCGTAGATGTATACCTTCCAATCTGCATACGGGCGCCGTCCCGGACGCCTGCGCCTTCGGCGGCCAGCATGCCGGCGGCTCGCAGTCGTGGCTGGCGCGTTCGCCACTTTTGCCTCGCTCATCGTGTCGCGCCCGGCTGATGCGGGAAGGGCGTGGATCGAAGACCCGACCGGACGCACGGTTCTGCAGGTCGCGTTCCGCGGGCAGCCGACCTACCAGGATCTTGCCGAGACCGAAGCCGCTCTCACGCGGATGGCGTCGATCCTCTGCGACGCGACCGAAGGCCAGCTCCACATCGCCGAAATCCGCCTATTCACTTCACCGGCAAGCGAGGATCTTGCGGCGCTGTGGATCCACGATCGCGACGCGGCGTCGGGAGGTCCGTACGATGCGGGCGGTGCGGATCTTCGCCGGCTCGGCGCACACATGGACGTCTTCGAATCCGCGCGGCTTCGTCCGGACCGGCTCGCGCATCTGTTCGCGCATCATGCGTTCGGGCTCGGCGATCAGTACGACGACCAGCGGCGACGCGGAGAAGCTTGCGGGGTCGGTCCCGGGTTCGAACCGGGGCAGCTCGACGAAAAGAACCACTCGATCATGCAGGCGGCCGGCGGCATGCGTTGCGTCGATGGCCCGCTCATCGGACAGGATTGTATTCGCGACGACCAGTGCCGCGGATCGTCGTGCGAAGCGGCGCTCGCGAGCGAGTGGAGCACACCGTCCAACCACGACCGTGTGCGCGGCAGCGGCGAATCGTGCCCGCGGCCGAGCCCGGTCACGCGCGTGCGTCTTCGCGGCATTCTTCCGGCGAAGGCCGAACCGGTCGCGCCGTTCGATACGAACGACTACCTGTCGGCGCGCGCAACGTCGGTCTGGCAGCAGAGCGCCGAGCTGCTCGGTCCGGCCGGAACGCTTCCCGGCGTGCGCCTGCGGTTCTACCTGTCGCACACGTCGCGTCTTACCTGGCAGCTCAGCGTCGGCGCCGACGCAGGCGAATTCGGCGGCACGCCGGGAGAGCTCGTGCTGCTGCGTTCGTGGGAGTTGCTGTTCAATTCGGATTTCTCGCTTCGCAGCTCGGATCCGTCGGATCTGCTGCTCAAGCTGCCGCCCAGCGCCGGCCGTGGTCCTGCCGAGGTCGCGATCGACGTAGGGACGCGTAATCCCGATGCCGCCAACAATCCGGGGCAGGGATACGACGGCCTGCAGATGGTCGCCGCCGGCACCGCGAACGTCGAGCTTGCCACCGAGGGCGGCGTCGTCGGCTGTACGGCAGCGTGGTGCGCGTCGAGCTGGAATACGCTGACACGCCGCTGGGAGACGAGCGAGCAGAGCCTTCTTCATCGCGGCGCCAGCGACTGGCAGACACTCTCGACCAATCTGCCTTTCCTCATGACACCTCCGGGCGAGGTCAATCCCGATCCGCCTGCGCTCTGCCGGACACCGCCGCAGTTCGTCACCGACATCATGGGGCCGGAGCAGGTCGTCTTCATCCTCGATACGTCGCGCAGCATGGGGCTGCGCGTCGACGGCAAAAGCGGCGAAGTCTGCGCGAACGGCGTCGACGACGACGGCGACAAGGAAACCGACGAAGCCGACTGCGCCGACTCGCGCCTCGAGTACGAGCGGGTTGCGGTGCGCGCGTTCCTCGCGCTTGCCGACGACCGCAAGCTGCAGGCAAGCCTGATCGCGATGCACACCGATGCCGAGATCTCGAGCGAGCTTGCCGACGTCAATCCCGCCAGGCTCGCCGTGCTCGACGCGGTGCTCGGATCGTTTTCGGCCGAAGGCGATACCGCGATGGGAACTGCGCTGGAGCGCTCGCAGGAAGCGCTCCAGCAGATGCAGCAGGTCGGACGCAGCCGCACGGTGATCCTGCTGAGCGACGGCGTCTCCAACATCGGCGTGGAACCGGGGCAGGAGACTCGCAGGCTCGATCCGCTGCTGTACCGTACGTTCACGATCGGCGTCGGAACGGCCGTCGACGAGCTCACGCTGTCGGCCATTGCCGCGCGCAGCGGCGGAGTCGCTTACGCAACGCGCTCGGCGACCGGCGCTCCTGCGATCTACGCCGAGCTGGCTGCGCGCCACGGCGGCAATGCCCTGGTCTTTCCGCGGACCACGTTCGATCTTGCAAGGCCCGGCGAAGCCGCCGACAGCGGCGCCCCGGCCGGACGCACGTTCGAGATTCCGGTCGAAGGCAAGGCGCGCGAGCTCGTCATCTTCCTTGCGTCGCGCAACGACCGCATCGACGACTGGCATGTCCTGTACGACCTCGAGTCGCCGGAAGGCCAGCGTTTCGACGATGCCGCGGCCGAGAACCACGCCGAACGAGGATTTGCGATGCTGCGCATCTCGGACCCGAAGTCCGGAACGTGGAAGCTTCGCGTAGTGCCGCGCGCCGGCGGCGTCGTGCGCAGCGAGCTGGTGGTGTTCTCATCGCAGGACAATGCCGACTTCTTCATCGACGCCGACCCGCGCTTCGCAACCGTGAGACGCAGCGTCCACATCAGCGCACGTCCATCCTACGTAAGCGCGCTCGACGGCGACGTTGCCATCGATGGCAGCGTGCTGCGACCCGACGGCAGCGAAGAGCCGGTCACGCTCGTTCGGGACCCGCTTACCCAGGACTGGGGCGCCGACTTCGATCGTTTTGCCGGACGCGGCTACTACGAAGTCCGCCTTCGCCTTCGTGTCGGCAGCGGCGCCGTGCCGTCGCTCGGCGAGCCGATATTTCCCGGTCCGTCGCGCCTGCTGCTGCGCGTGGCTCCGTTCGTACGGTCCGCAACCGCTTCGTTCTTTGTCGCCGACGGACCGCAGCCGGTGTGCACCGCCGCCGACTGCGATGGGGACGGGCTCGCCGACAAGCTCGAATCGGTCTGTCCGCAGGGCGACGACGCCGATCGCGACGGCACGCCGAACCGGTTCGACGCCGATTCCGACAACGACGAGATCTTCGACGGCGAAGAGGGACTTGCCGACATCGACAAGGACGGCGCGCCGGATTTCTGCGATCCGGAGACCACGCCGGATTCGCTCAGCTCGGCGATCGAGGCCGAGGAGGCCGCGACGCTTGCCGCCTGCGGCCCGGACGTCACGGCCAGCCGCGACGCGCTCAAGGCGTCGCTGTCGGCTGTCCGTCGCATCATGCAGGTGGTTCGCACGCACGCCGGGGTTCCGGCCGACGCGCGCACCGAGATCGTGCAGAAGCTCGAGAAGGTCATCGGCCTCAAGAAGCAGGCTGTCGTCATCGCCGACGTCCTGCCCGAATTCTGCGAGAAATATCAGGCGCGCCTCAAAGAGGCGCTGGCCATCGAACGCGAGCTGAGAGTGCGCGTCGATCCGTACCTGGTGCGGTGATAATGAACTGCCCAGCAGTGAATGCCGCAATGAACGGCGCAGCAGTGGATGCCGCAAGGAACTGCGCGGAAGTGAATCATCGATGAACGTTCGCAGCGCCCACCTTCACGATCGCTCCGACGCCTGCGGCGGATGCGACGATCCCGCGCCGCAGGGCGGCTCGCTTCTCGACTCGCGCCGCGAGTCGGCGTCGCGGCTTCGCATCGCGCTCGCGCTGGCCGCCGTCTACATGGTGGCCGAAGCCGTCGGTGGCTGGTGGACGAACTCGCTGGCGCTGCTTGCCGATGCCGGACACATGCTGTCGGACGTAGCGGCGCTCGGCATCTCGCTTGCCGCACTGCAGACCGCCGCGCGTGCACCGACGTCGTCGCGGACCTGGGGTTTCCACCGCGCCGAAGCGCTGGCCGCTCTCGCCAATGCGGTTTTCCTCTGCGTGGTCTCCGCCGGCATCTGCTGGCAGGCGGCCCATCGCCTTACGAGCCTGGAAGACGTCGCAGCGCCGCTCGCATTCGTGATCGCGACCGGCGGTCTTCTCGTCAACCTCGCAGGCATGGCGGTGCTCGGGCACGGTCACGACCACGGAATCGGCGTGCGCAGCGCGTGGCTGCACATGCTCGGCGATGCGCTCGGTAGCGCCGGAGCCATGGGGTCGGCCGCAGTGATCGCACTGTTCGGCTGGCGCTGGGCGGATCCGGTCGCTTCGCTGCTGATCGCGCTGCTGATCGTGCGATCCGCTTTTGCGCTGCTCATGGAAACGGTCGGAGTGCTGATGGAAGCCGCGCCGCACCACATCGACGTGGACACTGTGCGCGCGGAGCTTTCGGGCCTTGCGGGCGTCGAGGACGTTCATGATCTTCACGTCTGGACGATCACGTCGGGAATGGACGCGCTGAGCGGTCACATCAAGATTACGACCGGCACGGTCTCGCGTGAAGTGCTGGTTTCGGCGCGCGCGCTTTTGCATGAGCGTTTCCACATCGACCATGTCACGCTCCAGATCGAAGAGGTTCATGATCCTGTTCGCAGCTGAGCCGTCCCGCCCGGTGCGGGTCGACGGGCAGCGGGCTCCGCACTGGCACGCAGGCACCCGGTCCGGCCGGTAAGCATCCGGTCTGGCGAGGACCGGTAAGGAGACCGACCATGTGGAAAGAATTCCGTGACTTCGCGATGCGCGGCAACGTCGTCGACATGGCCGTCGGCATCGTCATCGGCGCGGCGTTCGGAAAGATCGTCTCGAGCGTCGTTGCCGACGTGCTGATGCCGCCGATCGGGCTGCTGCTCGGCGGCGTCGACTTCAGCAACCTCTATCTGGTGCTCAAGGACGGCAAGCGGGCCGGGCCGTACCTGGCACTGACCGATGCGCAGGCGGCCGGCGCGGTGACGCTGAACTACGGGTTGTTCATCAACCAGATCATCAGCTTCATCATCGTCGCGTTCGCGCTGTTCATGGTCATCAAGGTCATGAACCGGCTGAAGCGCGAGCAGCCCGCACCGGCGGCGGCGCCGACGACGAAAGACTGCCCGCAGTGCGCGATGTCCATTCCGGTCGCCGCCCGGCGCTGTCCGCACTGTACGTCAACGATCTGACGCCGCGGCGGAAATCGGGGACAGAGAAATCGGGGACAGACACTGATTTCCGGAAATCAGTGTCTGTCCCCGATTTCGTCGACGGGGGAAGGGTCAGCGCGTAAGCAGCCGCGCTTCGAGCGCGAAGACGTGCGGGTCGTGGGCTCCGAGCTCGCGAAGCGACTCGGCAAGCCGGCAGACATACTCGGCGTTCGGACCGCTTTCGCCGGCCGCCGCTCGCACCTGTTCGGCGATGGTCGGTACCGGCGCCGGTCCGAGGAAGTTCGGGTTGGTGCGGTCGGCCATGTAGATCACGCCGGGCACCACCTCGCGCTCGCTCACGAATAGATCGCTCGAGATCCTCTGATAGCCGCCGCGCTCGCGGTGATCGAGGTGCGCGAGCACGTCGTCGCGCTCGTGATGCCGCAGGCGAAACGCGACGCCGTGACAGATTGCACGGATCGATCGCACCAGCGTGACGACGCGTCCCGGAGCTTCGGGAACGCCGCGGTGGTCGGTCGAGCCCTGCCAGAAGCGCCTTTCCCAGCCTCGAACATACGCCGGGCGAGCTTCATCGAACGGGAAGTCCTGCTTCCACAAAAGGGAGCCGTACCCGAAAATCCACGTGGACTGCGACACGGAAGACTGCGACACGCGCGGCATCATACCAGTCCGAACAGCGCGAGTCGCGCAGGCGCCCGCCGGAAATTTCAGGTTTTTGCGGGCTTCGCGCGGCGCGGCAGCGAATGTTCCCAGTCGGCAAGCACCGCCCGCAGCGCCGCAATGAACGCGAGCGGCTGATCGAGGATCAGGTGATGATGCGCCTGCGGGATCTCGATCACGGGCGCGTTGCGGTCGAGCAGCTCGTACATGTACTGGCCAGTCTCGGGCGGCACGAGCGGGCTGAACTCGCCGCGCAGGATCGCCACGCGGCAGTGCGTATCGGCGAGATAGTCGCTCATCGGCTTGAGCGACACGCGCTCGAAGACCGCCGGGTCGAACTTCCACGTCCAGCCGTTCTCGATCGGCTTCAGCGAATGGCGCGCGACGTACTCGACGATCCACGGGTTCTCGCACGGCTGGAACGGGATCAGGTGGAAATGCGTGATCGCCTCTTCGAGCGTCGGATAGACCTTCGGGTTGCGGAACGCGCGACCCTGGCGGCCCTCCTGGCTTTCGGGATCGGGGCGCTGCACCGGCGAATCGACGATGACCGCTCCGGCCATGCGATCACCGTAGAGCGACGCAGCGACGATCGTGACGAGCCCGCCGAGACTGTGGCCGACGACGATCGGCGGGCCGCTCCTGCCAAGCTCGGCGTGGGTCGCGACCGAAACCGCTTCGAGTGCCCAGATCTCGCGCGGGTAGAGCTGTCGGCGCCCGCTGTCGCCATGCCCGCTCATGTCGAGCGCGGCCACGCAGTAGTCGCGCGCGAGCAGCGGCGCGAGGAAGCTCCACCAGCGGGAATGCGCGGCGCCGCCGTGCACGAGCAGCAGCCCGGGCTTGCCGACTTCGCCCCAGCGCAGGTAACGGATCGTGCAGCCTTCGACTTCGACGCTGCGCTCTTCGGGCGCGGCGGCGATCGAGTCGGTGAACCATTTCGGTGCTTCGGTCATCTGATTCTCGTGGCGGTCGCGGGCGCACATTCTGGTAGCGGAGCGCGCGCCCCAAAGCGAAGTAACCGCGAGCTGCTGGCGGCGTCAGTCAAGTCATTGGCGTCCGGGGTCAAGCGGCCAAGGCGACGGCCTCGTAGAGTTCCGATCGTGACGTTCGATCTGCGGCGTCGCGCGATGATTCCGGGAAACGGGTCCGGCTCATCGATCGAATCGGCGGCAATCCGCCGAGTCTCCGGACGAGGAGTCAAATTCATGCTGCGTTTTGACGAAACAACAGTCGCAGTGGACAACGCGTCGGACGACAGGACGTCGTCGCCGCAGCACAAGCTGATGCTGGTCGAAGGCGCGCTGATGACGCTTCGGATAGGCCTGCGGTCGAGGAGCCCGGAGCTGCGTCGTCGCTGCTGCGAGGTCGAGCGCTGGATCTGCAGCCCGGACTCGAAGTCGCCGTTCTCGCTCGAGAGCGTCTGCACGACGCTTGGCCTCGACCCCGCTTACATCCGTTTTGTCTTGAAGCAGCTCAAACGCCACGCGGTCGGTGAGGAAGTTCGAAGAGACTGCGGCACAACCTCGCGGCAGCAACATCGCCCATCGCGCCCTGCGGCCTCGAAGGTAGTTCAAATCGCTGGCCGACGGGCCCGTGCGAGAAGCGGCATCGACTGAAGCGGCCGGCAGCTGAAAGCTGACGTCCGGGTGGTGTGCCGCACCCGGCTGACGCAAACGGACGGCTCTTCTGTTGCTATTCGGCCGCCTCGAGAAACGTCGTCAACGCCCGGATCATCGGCGCCACGTCGGCCGTGCCGAGCATCTCGCGGCACGAATGCATCGACATCATCGGCGTGCCGACGTCGACCGTGCGGATGCCGACCCGCGCGGCGCTGACCGGGCCGATCGTCGATCCGCAGCCCATGTCGCTGCGCGTGACATACTGCTGGAGCTTCACGTCCGCGCGGCGACAGACGGATGCGAACATCGCAGCGGTCTCGGCGTCGGTCGCGTACGACTGGCCGGCGTTGAACTTGAGCACCGGGCCGCCGCCGATCATCGGCCTGTGCCCGGCCTCATGGCGGTCCGCATAGTTCGGATGCAGCGCGTGCGCCATGTCGGCCGAAACCATGCGTGAGCGCGCAAGCGCGCGGGCCTTCGCTTCGGAGTCGTTCTTGCCGACTACAGCAGAGATCCGGTCGACGACGTCGAGCAGGAACGGGCCGCCGGCTCCGGTCGCGCTGCGGCTGCCGACCTCCTCGTGGTCGTGAAGCGCAATCACGCGTGTAAAAGGCGACTTCGCGGTCTTCTGGCTCGCGCGCACGATCGCGGTGATCGCCGAATGCGTCGAGCAGAGGTTGTCGAGCCGCGCCGAGAACAGGAAGTCGTCCGACGCTCCGCCGATCGCCGCCGTCTGCAGATCATAGAGCATCAGGTCGAAACCGAGGATGTCTTCGGCGTCGATCGCATCCTCGCCGGTGTTCTCGAATTGTTCGACGATGAGCGCGGCCAGCTCCGGCCCGCTTTCCAGACCCATCAGCGGAGGCAGGTGATTCTGCTCGTTCAGCTTGAGCCCGTCGCTTCGCAGCTCGCGGAACAGATGGATGGCGAGGTTCGGAATTCGCGCGATCGGGCGCCGGAAGTTGATGAGCACGGTAGCCGGCTCTTCGCCGGCAGCGACGCTCACGCGGCCCGCAAGGCCGAGATCGCGATCGAGCCACGTGTGCAGCAGCACGCCGCCATACGGCTCGACGGCGAGCTGGCGGTAGCCGTGCGACCGCACGTCGGCGTGCGGCTTGATGCGCAGGTTCGGCGAGTCGGTGTGCGTACCGATGATACGAAAGCCGGCATCGGCGGGGTCGGAGCTGCCGATCTCGAATGCGATCAGGCTCCCTCCTCCGCGCTCGACGTAGCAGCGATCGCCTGCGGCAACGTCCCACGAGTCTTCCTCGCGCAGGCGCCGGAAGCCCGCGGCTTCCAATCGCTGGGCGGCCTCGGCGACCGCGTGGTACGGCGTCGGCGAGTTGTCGAGGAACACCATGAGATCGACGACCTCGGACATGCGGGAGGTGTCTCCATTGGACGGGGAGCGACCCGGACGGGATGCGTCGGATGACATGCCGGGAAAATAGCCGCGTCGATGGCCGATGGCGAAGCCTCGGCAGGCGGGCTATCAGTGATCCCTCGGCTCGCGTCATCGGGCGCGGGCGGCGGCTCGCGGCAAGATTACGATGGGACTCAGTATTCGTACATTTCGTTCGGGCGACCTGGCGGCGGCTTCCGAGCTTCTGGCCGCGGCGCAGCGCCGCGCGCAGGCCGGCTGCCCGTCGGGCCTGCGACTTGGCAGCCGTTACCTCGATGCGTCGGCCTGCCGGTCCGCGATCGAGCAGCTCGTTGCTGCGCCGCGTGCGACGTCGGTCGTTGCGGAATCGCACAGCCGCGTGGTCGGATTTCTCTGTGGTGAGAAGCAGCTGTTCGCACCGGAAGACTTCGCATCGATCTATGCCGAGCCGCGCTCGACCAACGTGCCGCTGCACGGACACGCCGTGGACGCGGAGTCCGATGTCGAGTCGATTTACGAGGCGATGTACGGCGCACTCGCGACCCGCTGGGTCGCCGACGGGTTTTTCATCCACAACATCGCCGTGAGCGCGCTCGACCCTGGTATCGTCGATGCATGGATGCCGCTCGGTTTCGGCCGCAAATCGGTCTGCGCGGTGCGGCCGACGATGCGTCTCGAGAGCGACGCATTTTCGGTCACCGGAGTCACGATCGAGGAGATCCGCGGGCGCGACGACGAAGCGCTCGACACGTTTCACCGTCACCTGATGACCTACCAGACCGGCGCTCCGATGTTCTGGCCGTACACCGGCGAGTCGGACGTGCGCGTGCGAGGCGTGCGCCGCGATGCGCTGCTGAGCGGGCAGGGATTTGCGTACATCGCCCGCAGCCGCAGCGGCGAAGCGCTGGGCTCGCTGCTGTTCGTGCCGTCGGTCTTTCTGTCGCCGCTGCTGGTCTGCGAAAAGATGATCTACCTCTGGGAAGGATTCGTCGAAGAAGGTCACCGGTCCGCCGGTGTCGGCTCGATGCTTCTCGACCATGCGATGGTGCGCCTCAACGAACGCGGCATCGAATGGTGTGCGCTGCATTTCGTGTCCGGCAATCCGCGCGGCGGGCATTTCTGGCCGTCCAAGGGTTTCCGCCCGGTCGAATACGTGCTGCACCGTCACGTGGACGAGCGTGTCGCGTGGGCGAGAGGTTTCGCGACCTGATGCAGATCGCAGTCCCGAGCGCCCGCGCCGAAGCGCGGCCGCTTCTCGCAAAAGCGCTCTCGCCGGCGTCGATCGGCGCCCTCGAGCTTCGCAACCGCATCATCAAGACCGCGACGTACGAAGGCATGACGCCGGGCGGCGCGCCGTCGCCGGATCTGGTGCGGCACCACGTCGAGCTGGCGCGCGGCGGCGTCGGCATGACGACCGTTGCGTACTGCGCCGTGTCGCCGAACGGTCGCACGTTCGCCGCGCAGATGTGGATGCGCGACGAGATCGTGCCGGCGCTCGCCGAGCTAGTCTCTGCGGTGCATGCGGAAGGCGCCGCGGTGTCGCTGCAGCTCGGGCACTGTGGATACTTCAGCCGCAACCAGGAGCTGCCGGGTCGGCGTTCGCTCGGGCCGTCGCGGCTTCTGAACGAGTATGGGCTGCTGTCGGGCATCCCGTTTTCGCGCGCGATGACCGAACAGGATCTTGCGACCACGGCGTCGGACTTTGCGGAAGCGGCGGCGCGCGCGAAACGCGCCGGGTTCGATGCCGTCGAGGTGCATTTCGGCCATGGCTATCTGCTGAGCCAGTTCCTTTCGCCCGCGACCAATCGGCGAAGCGATCGCTACGGCGGAAGTCTCGAGAACCGCCTGCGTTTCCCGCTCGAAGTTCTGTCCGCCGTGCGCCGCAGTGTCGGCGACGGATTTCCGATCATTGCGAAGACCAATTTACGCGACGGCTTCCGCGGCGGGCTCGAGCTCGAAGACGCGGTCGGCGTCTGCCGTGCCCTCGAGAGCGCCGGCATCGATGCCATCGAGCTGACCGGAGGCTTTACGAGCCGCACGCCGTTCTACCTGTTTCGCGGCAAAGCTCCGCTCAAGGAGATGATCGAGGTCGAGCACAGCCGGCTGCACCGCATTGCGCTGCGGATGTTCGGGCGGCGCGCGATCCGCGACTATCCGTTCGAGGAGCTGTTCTTTCTTCCGCTGGCGAAGAAGGTCCGCGAGAGCGTGAGCGTGCCGCTCGTGCTGCTCGGCGGCTGCCTGTCGACCGAGAACCTCGAGACGGCGATGGCGGGTGGATTCGACTTCGTCGCGATGGGGCGCGCGCTGATCGCCGATCCCGATCTCGTCGTGCGCATGGCCGATGGACGGGCGGAGCGCTCGCGATGTATCTCGTGCAACCGCTGCGTGGCGGAGATGGATCGCGGCGGAGTTCGGTGCGTGCTGGGCTGATCTGCGTTTTACGTCGGCCGTCCCACCGGCGTAAGCGCCGCATCGCCGACCACGGTCGTCCACTCGCGGTAATGCCAGCGCGTCACCAGGCCGCCGCGAACATACGGATCGGTCTCGGCGAATTTCACGACGACGTCCGGCGATTCGGTCCGGAAATGGAAGACGGCGCCGTCGACCGGATTGGCGAACGCGCCGGCCAGCACCAACTCACCTCTCGCCTGGGCTTCCCACGCGCGTTCCAGATGCTCGGACCGCAATGGGCCTCGCCGTTCGAGAACGTCCGCGCAGTATTCGTAGAAGAGCAGGTAGTCCATGCTTAGCGATCCTTCGTGAAGATGAGTTGCGGGCGCACTCGATACGGGTCGCCGGCGATTGGAGCAGAAATCTCGCCGACGCGCCGCGCTCCGCAGCGGACGTAGAAATTTTCGGCATTCGGATCAGCGTCCACGACGACGCCGGCGGCATTGCGATCAAAAGCAGTCGTCAGGGCGTGAGCCAGAAGCGCCCGACCGACGCCGCGATGCATGTACTGCGGCAAAACCCAGAAATGCTCCAGTGACCAGCTCTCGCCGGTTGACGGCATGAGGGCATAGAACCCCGCGATCTCGCCATTGATGGTCGCCACCTGGACAACCAGTTCGTCAAGTTCGCCAATGGTCAGAGTGAGATCGTCGTGCCAGGACTCGATCGTTTCGTCCGGATATCCCCAGTGCGCCTTCGACTCTCGCGCGACCGCGGACAAAGACTCCACCTCGTCGGCGATGGCGGGACGTATCGTCAGGTTCGCGCTTGCGTGGGCCACACCGTTGCGGTTGTGCGCATGCATCAGTTCGGCTTTCGAGCGAGAGCCGCGACGTGAGTGAACGACCAGAATGCATCGGGATGAAGCGCCCACGCCCGGAATGCACTGGCCATCTGTTCGAGATCGCTGCGGGTCGCATGACCGTACTCGACGGCGCGCTCGCCCATCGGCGACGTCAGCAGGCGCTCGGCGTACGAGTTTCCCCATTCGATGGTTTCCGCAGGCGTCGCGTAGCACCACGTGCTCGCGGTGATCGTCAGGTCGGCAACGTTCGCGGCGTTGAAAAGCTCGCGCAGCTTGCGTCCCTGCCGCGGCTCGCCGCCGTTTCGAGACCACGTCGCAAGATGAACTTCGATGAAGCGGTCGATCCACGGATCGGCGGGCCAGTACGCCACCGTTCCCCAGTCGACGTCGCGAACGGCGAGCCAGCCGCCGCTGCGCAGCACACGCAGCATCTCGCGCAGCGCCGCCGCCGGCTCGCTCAGATGCTGGATGACCTGGTGGGCGAAGACCGCGTCGAATGAAGCATCGGGAAACGGAAGCTCGTAGATGCTTCCGCGCTCGTACTGCAGGTTGTCGAGGCCGTGTTCCGCTGCATCCTCGCGCGCTGCGGCGAGCGTCTCGGTCGACAGATCGAGGCCGACCACCTGTCCCGGCGCGAGCCGCTCCGCGAATCCGCGCGTGATGCTTCCCGGTCCGCAGCCGACGTCGAGCAGCCGCATGCCGGGCGTGAGGTGCGGCAACAGAAACGCACCGGCTTCCTCGACCGTTCGCTGGGCATGCTGCCGCACGGTCGCCGGTGCGTGACCGTGCGTGTACTTTTCACGGGTGAGACTGGCGTCGGTCATCTTTCTCAGGATCCTCTTCCACACCGGTCTACTCGGTGAAGGACATGTCCCTACTCCGGTTTCACCGCCGATTCACGAACGACGCGCTCGCAGCCAGCCGCCAGGACCCAGCCTGAGAGTCCGTACGACGAAGTGATCGAGAAGGCTTTGGTCCCGCCGCTGGTGAGCTTGGCGACTAGCGTGACGAGGTTGCCCGCATACTCGATGGGTGGCCACGCGAAGTGCCATGAGTCTTCGAAAAGGACCGCATTTTCACGAAGGAGTCGTTCCAGGGAGACTTCCTCGACGTCGAACAGGATGTTGCCCTTCAGGACATGCTCGAAGAAGTGAGCACAGACCTCACGGAAAACCACATCCGTGAACTCGTGAGGCATCTTGTCCCGAAACGCCGTATGCAGCACGAGTCGCCGCGCTTCGCAGTCGACGACATATGCGTAGACGTGGTTGTCGTGCACTGATGGCTCGTGTTGCATCTCGTCCATGGAAACCGCTCGAAGAACGGAATCGGCGGTCTGGTGATCGCGGATTACGGCTCCGGGACGCATGCCTTGTCGCACGACCAGTCGGGATCGACGCCGCAGACGTCGCCATCGTCGCAGTCCGTATCGTGCAGGCATGCGTAGTGGACGCTGCAGCTGAGAGGTTCGTGCGAGACGGCGGCGCGCAGGATCAGCAGCGCGTCACTCGAGGTAAGGTTGCGGTCGCTGCCGGGATCGCAGTTGCAGTTGTGAACGCACGGCGAGCTCAGGCCGACGGCGCCTCTCAGCGCCGCGAATGCATCGGAGGAAGTCACAATTCCGTTGCTATTCGCGTCGCCACACGGAAAGAAAGCGGCCGTCGCGCTCTGCGGCGATAGGACGGCGAACAGTGCGAAAAGCGACGATGCGAGTCGGTGTAACCGGACTCCGGTGCGATTGCGGCCAGGCGCGGCCTCTGGGCTTGTCGACATCGGACTGTCCTCCTCGACGCGCGAGCGTGAGGACGGGTTTCTAACTCGGGCCGGCTCGGTTTGTCCACTCAAGATCGGATCGACGACGTTGGAAGCACCTGCGGATTCGCTGGGGCCGCTAACTGTACCTTGGCGGTGCGGGAGGCGTATGCCTACGGCGGCGACGTGCTCGAGGAGCTCACCGCCGGTGACAATCCCGGAGCACCGGACGAATGCTACGAAGGCTGTGTCAGTAACAACGCGAGATGCGGCATAGTCACATTACTGTAGTCAGTTAGCGCATTGGAAAAACGTATTCCCGCACATTAATAGCTGTCTGCGGAAGTAGCTTGCCCCTATCCTTTCCTGTCGCGATCGGCCTTGTTGGCTGATGAACCGCGCTGCACATCCCAGCCTAGTCGCTCATTAACCTTTCGCAGCTCGGTCGTAAGTCGCGTTCCAACTAAACCAATTCGCATTGCAGCTTTCCCAATATGACGCACCGGTATTGGTTCACGCGGATTCAAGTAAGGCGGAAGTCCATCAAGATCCCTTGAGAACAATAGCCGGCCGAAGCTCCGTGACGTCCCTGATAGCAGACTGGCTGCGTGACCATCTATGTGCGCGCGTAGGCGCATCAGATTTCGGGTCTTCTCGTCGAGCCATTTTTCAGACAGGTATTGCCACGCGATGTCGCGAACTTCGTCAGATGGATCTGCAACAACTGCTTGGCTGACGGCATCTCGTGTTTCCTCGTCTGGCCAGGTGCTTACGATGGCTTGCAGTGCGGAGTGTCGAACGCCGCTGTGTGTATCGTGCAGCAAACGTTCAACAACGAGCGCGCGGCTGGCGCCGTCCGGACGTATTTTTGCAATTGTCAATATGGCTGCACCACGGACGATTGGATCCTCATCGTATTGCGCGTGATGCACTATCAGGTCTCTCGCTTTTCCATCCGGCCAATGCGCGGCCAGCAACTGCAGTGCATCGCTCCGGCTCGCGGCGTCGCCGTCGGCCATTATATTCTCGAGTAGCAGCCGGTGACTATCGTTCGGCCAAGTCTGCACGAGGGCTTGGAGCGCGGCAGCGTGGAGCTTCCAGAGATCAGCCTTTGGTGACAGAAGATCAGTAAGAAAAATGCGCGTCCGTTCGTCAGGCCAACGCTCGGACAGCGCGCGGACGCATGCAGCGCGAATTTCAAACTCGAATTTGGAGAACCGAATAATCGTCTCGAAGAGATCCCGCGCCACGCCACTACTGGGAGCTCGCCATGCTTCGATGCCCCCGAAAAGACTCTCCCACGTCATTCCGGAACCTGCCTCAAACTTTGAGCCGCAGCACAAATCGTCCGTGAGCCACCCCGCCATTCGAGACGAATCACGTCGAATGAGCGCAGAGAGATAGGTGCCAATCGGCGTAGCGCTACGGTCCTCGAGTATATGAACCATACTGAACAGCTCGTCATTTGAAAGATGGGGAAGCAGGAGATCGATCGCGTCGCGTCGAACCTGATACAAGCTCGCTTTTGTCGCATCGATCAGCTGCGGTTTGACCGCCCCGCCGAGTTGTCCAAGTGCTGCTAGAATTTCAAGCTGAGTCGTGGCCGGAACGCGCGACCCCTGATTGAAAACGTCCAGGGTGGACTTAAGGGCGGCCTCGAATACTTTACGCGTATCGGGTCGCAACTCCGCCACTCCCGCAATGTCCCGAACGATGTTTGCGCATAGCGCGACTACAGGAGCCCGCTGCGCTATAGACTGACCTCGCTGCTGAAGAAGCCACTTAACATATCGATTCGCCTTCTCGTCGGACTCTTTTGCCCACTGTCCGCCAAGCAACTGAAGGGTCTCAAACCACTTCGCCAAACGGAGTCGGGGTTCGATGATTTTAGTAACGTCGTCAAATTCGAGATTCGAAAGTTGCCAAGCTGCCAAAAACTCCTGGAACGTCAGATGCACAAAGCGATAGCTCAGCGTGCGCCTGCTGACCAACAGACCGCTGGTCAGTTCCTGTCGCTGGAGGAATAGTTCTGCTCGCGCGGCCGCGTCGTCCTCGCTCTTTGCGCCTTGATCAATGAAACGTGGCGCTAAGAGCTTGATCATTTCCGCCTTTGAGGCCTCGTCGTGATCGGCATCCCGACAAAGAATGTGTAGAGCGATCTCTGCAAATCTCTTTCGAACCCATGCACGTCGCTCATGGATTTCGTCCTCTGATCGTTCGTCGAATATCCCGAACTTGCGACTGTGCTGAATGTGTTCAGCCTCTCTCCGTTGCCCTAGAAGCACATCCACACATTCGTCGTATAAATCTACACGCTGTTCTGGAAGTCGCTTTCGGTTCCAATGAACGATGGCGACTACCGTCAGGAGCAGCGGGTTCACCGCCAGCGTTCGAATCCTATCGTTCTTTTCGACCCCTTCGAGAAGACTCGTAAATTCACGTTCTGCATCGCTGGTGGGGCTATTCACATCCTCCGGACGGATTCGAAACAACAGTGCGACCCAGTTACGAACAAAATGGAGACGATCCTCAAGATCAAACGGCTGGATATCACAACGCGCGAACCCACCCTTAAGAATTGTATCCCCAGTATAAGCTCGGATTCTCGAGCTAACGACGAATCGGTTCTCGCTGTACCGGTGGACAAAATCTTCCGTCAGTCGACTGACTGTCGCGCGAGCAGCATCAGAAGGGACTTCATCGAGTCCGTCGAGCAGGATGCAGCAGCTTCCAGATTCGAGAATCGCTTCGACGTCAGCAGTGCCGACTTGAAAGTCATACGTAGTGAGTCGATCAGCGATGAACTCTACCAAGGTGCTGGCACGGGCATGTCCTTTTTGTTTCAAGAAATCAGACAGATCCCAACACGATACAAAGATCGGGATTGGTAGCGGTTCGACGAAAGAAAGCTTTTCGAGTGCTAGGGCAGAACTCTTAGTTAGGAATGATCGAGCCAGGATCAGGGCCACAAACTTCAGGAAGGTGGATTTGCCGCTTCCGGGATCGCCGACAATCACAAGCTTACGATACCGCGCCAGAGCGGTCTCAATATCAATCGCAGCTCCTTCGGAAGTCTCAGCGCTATCAGGCTGACCATTCGCATCTGGGTCGAACATGACCCGCAGCTTCACATAGATTTCGCTTAGCGGAATCTCGAAAGTGCGGTCGTTGTCGATTCCAGAAATATCCAACCGGTGGAAGTTCTGTTCTATGTGCCGGTAGTAGCTGGGAGACGGGAGCGGAGTGTTTGTTTCGACAGCAATCTGTGTCGGTGCCTCAATTGCCCAAGGCCTCGCGGGGTTGCTGAGCCACTGACTGAGGTCGCGATCAAATACATCTGCGAAGCCATCCTCTCCGGGGTAGTCTGCACTGAACACTCCAAGCTCACGAAGTCTTTCACGGAATCGAAGCACCTTCTCCCACTGGTCTGCGGCCGATCGAATCTCCACTAGATCGTTTGACTCTATTAAGAAGCGCTCGCTGTGTCGGAAAAACCACTTTATCTCAGGCCAACCGCCATGAGTTCGGTGCCATCCTAAAGCTGTATTGAATTCCTCTTCTGTTCCGGACTCTGCCTTGCCAGTGGGAGTGCCAAACCGTCGCCCCATGATGCCAATCACGAGCACTAGCGAATCTTTGAATCGCTCTAATGTTTGCGCCGTAATAAGCTCCTGCGGATGACCGATTCCTGTCGTCGCGTAGTTTTTCCAATCGACTACATCAAACCGCGCGCCCCAAACGTGCGCCGTGCCACGATTGTAGTGATCGAAGAATCGGTGCACATGCGCTCGCTCACCGTCTACATCCTTCGGCGACGCCAAAAATACGTGGTATTGTTTCAGCGCACGAGGAGTTAGAGCCATGATTCGCACCTTCTCGACTGACCTTGGTCGCCATGTATTCCAGACACACCCGGCATGTCTGCTCCGGCCTAACCAATCTCGATGACCTGCGCCAAGTCACGTCAACGGAATCTCCCCGGGTTCTAAAATCAGCGTCGCAAACCTTCGCCTGCCATTCGCAGCATGCGCTGGGGGGCATGGGCGTGACGAAATCGATCGTCAAGTTTCGTCATTGCGGTTATCACTCGGGGCCACTGGGGTAGACGCGAATTGCGCTTCAAGCGAGCTGGCTAGCAGTGCTAGAGGTTTAGCCGCCGTGAGATCGCCTCGACAGATGCGGCCGATAAGAACGCCGTGAAAAGCAGGACGGACAAATCCATAGCCACTTCACTCTCCATCGCCCTAGCCTAGTAGAGTCGGAGTGGAATGAAAGAAGATGCCCCAAGGCGTGCTGCCGCCAAGAAATTGCCTCGACTGACGCGGCAACTCTCGGTGTCGGCGATCACGCCTAGGTCAGCGCTGATAAAAAGATTCAATAATTTGATAGTTGCCGGTCCTTACCGTCGCATGCTCAGCTTTTATGACATGATTGAGCATGTCAGGAACTTGGTTCCGAATCGTTAGTTCGACAATGGCTGAGTAGTCAGGACTGCGCCGCCGCGATTCATATGGGTAGTCCGCTAGAGTTCTAAATGTCGATCTGCCGCGAGAATGCGCGAACGGTCGAGTATTCCCAGTATTCATATGAGTGATCTCAATACTCGGCTCGTACTTCGCAACCAGTGACGCGCTATCAACGTAAATAATCGTGTGAGTACGAGCCCGGTACTCTGCGGCCGACATGAGTGTGATCAGGCGCTGGAAATTCAGCCAGAAGAATACGCGCTCGTTCAATATGCGATACCACGTTGTCGCATCGCAGTCTGTTAGACATGATTTCAGCTTTTTTTCCGAAAGCGGTTTTTGATCACGCAGGACAGCGATTTCCCCTCCAGCGTTTGAAATTACCACCGACTCGCGACGCTGCATCGAAAGGAGCGCTGTCCGATCCGGTTCGGAAATAGCGAACGAACTGGTGAGGGCTTCTGAACTCAAAAGTCCTAGTTTGGTGATTAGCGGCCACGAGCCTTCCCAAGCCATGTGGTAGAGCACTGGATAACGCCTAGTTAGATCTTCGATGCTGACTGACACGATCACCACGCTCGCCGATCAATAATACTTTTCCAATGGAACCTGGTCGAAACCAGCGAGACTGGAGCCGAGGCAACTTTTTCGATCTCCTCCGCAAACCGAATCGTTTCTGGTGTCAGCTGCTCGAAGCGACGCGCGTCACTGTTCTTGCTCGCAATGTAGTCCGCGAATGTAAGTGCAATATCCGTGGGTGCATTCAACGAAGCCGCTTTGCGTAGCAGCACCCAATCAAATTCGCCGACGCGTCGGCGCTTATGGGAAACTGACCCAAGTTCGACCTTCTTCAATTCTGTTTCTGGAAGACCAGAGCGGTTGCTGATTTCTTTCCAAGTCAGTTCCCCCGCCCGTAGTGGGCCTGATGAATGGCCGCTCGGACTTTGAACTCTGATGACGTAGCTACGGCATACCATAACCACGCGCCTTACTCGGATCGGCGGTATTCCTGCTTCCGCTAGACAGCCCGCGACTGTGGTATCGCGCGAGGTCACGTGCGGGTAGGTACCGTGGTAGATGCTAAGGCCAGTACCTTGCGTTCCTTCGAGGAGGACGCGTTTTCTCTTCGCATACGCCTCTTCCAGTTGCTCGGCGACCGGACGACAAAACGCTTTAAGTGTCGGGATGTCGCGAGCTAATGTGTGCTTGCTCTTAGCGCGATCAAGGATGCGCCGCGCTGCAGCGGCGCCGACGCCTTGTCCAGTAGAGCCAATTACATCTACAAGTCGCTTTTCATTGCGGCGGTCAGCTTCGTTGATAACCATCGCTTGAGGGTCGATTGATAGGCGCTTGCTGTCAACGTCGCAGTCGGCGACTTCCTTCAGGAGAGTGTTGATATCAATTACCGCACCGGGGCCAATGAGAAGCTGCGCGTCGCAGAAGCGCGTTCCTGAAGGCAGTTGTCTGTGCGTGTATGGCTCGGGATCCTGAAAAACTTTGTGGCCGGCGTTTGGACCACCAACTCTCACTAGCACGTCGTATTCCGGCGCAATGTAGGAACATATATGCCCTTTACCCTCGCTGCCGAATTGCCCGCCCACCACAACATCGACTACGCGATCATGCTCTCGACCGTATAGCCCAAGGTGGCTTGCGACTCGGACAAGGACGTCTTCCACTTTGCTTTGGTCACTCTGTACCACAACGTCAGCGATATCCTTCAATCTGCCAATTCTACTTTCTGTTTTACTGCCAGCGCGGACTTCTGAGTAGGATGGTAGCTCTCTGGCAACGCTCCCTTTCCTGCCAATATAGCGGTCAGCCAATTCGTCGTCGGAGGCGCTGAGGTGAATATGGACAACGCGCGGGCCATATGCACGTCGTAGGGCATCGACCTGCTCCGACTTACGAACCGCATCCACAACGACAAGCGATTCCTGTAGCGCCCGATCATGTATGTACCTGCTGAGTTCCTGCTCGACCCAGCGGCCATTAGTTTTCGCGTCCAATCGATCGCCTAGGCGTTGAAGCTCACGACGCTCGCTCCGTGCGTCGGGGTAGCGCGACTGAATGATAGATTTTGTCTTTAGTATGTACGCTCCGAAGCGGTCTTGCAGGCCTTGGCACAGCGTGGATTTCCCTGCCGCCACGGGGCCCGAGATTAGAACGATCTGGAGTTTCATAAGCTAAAAACTAGCGGCATACGGCAGATCAAGTTGAGAGCGCGGCTTGATGCTCGCGTTTGGAAGGTCATAGATCGTTACCGCGATCCCTCGCGCGCATAGTTCTTCGGAGATCAAATTGGCGACTAGGGGCCAGGATCCGCCGGCTTCACCACTACCAATTCTTGGCATATGTATGGCTGCGCGATTCTGAAGAGCGATGTCGGCCAGTTGTTTCAAGCAAACTCGCAGCGCCCCATATTTTAAACGAACGGTTGATGATGGGCCGTAGCCGTGCTGGCAAATCATCTGAAAGGCCAAGGTATTGGTCTCAACTCTCGAGGCGTATGTTTGTCCGAGCCGTGATCCTCGCAAGGCCTCGAAGTGGAGGCGAAAAGCACGTTGCGCTTCCGGCCATCTTTCTTTCAGAGCTCGACCAAATCCAGCACCCCAATTGGGAGTCTTGTCGTTCACTATGTGTGCGATGATCTTTTCGCCAGATCCGCGAGGTGCCAGCGCGTTCCCGCGAAGAATCTCAACCGAAGGCCCCAAGTTACGAACTGAACCGGGTCGCAACAGACCGGCGATGCGCGGCGCGACGCGTCCCAGGTAGGGCGAAATTCCAACCAGTTCGACTCGAAAGCGTTCTGCCGACGACCAAGTTTCTGTCGCCTTCGCCGTCTCGCCAATGGCTCTAATCTCGTTTGCTACGCTAGTCGCGGGCAAGCGGTATCCGCGTTTAATACCTGGATCCCAGCCAGCTGTGTGTTTAACGTACTCCACAACATAGGTTGGAGTATGAGTGGCACGAGTCTCGTCGCGGACAGCTGCAAATGCCGCGGCAGGAGATCCGGAAAGTCCTATGAGTCGCAATATCACGGCTTCGACTGAGGCTTCGTATCTTTTCCGAAGCGCGAGGGCTGTGTCGATGGAGAGATTGGATCTCGATAGGTCATCTTGGATGCTGCCTATCGGGAGTAGTAGTTCAGCCGCCGCGAGATTACACAGCATTTCAAGTTCATATTCGGCCGGCGACGTTGCGGCGTGATGCCCGCGATTCCTGATCTCATCCGTGCAATCTGGGAAAAAAGTGTGAGCCAATTCATGGCACAAAGAGAAACGAACCCGACCGCGAGACCTGCTTGGATTGTATTCTATGATCGGTCGGCCGTTCGGACCAGACACCGTTCGGGCATCTGGAATGTCTGCTCGCGAAACGACAGAAATCCCTCTTAATTCGGCCAGCTTGAACGGATCGACAGGGACTGTCAGCGCGCACTTGTCTACAGCGTCGAGCACTAACTGTCTTGCACTGTCCACGATCACGTCCATAGGGTCGCGATCACCTGCCAAGCGTAAGACCGAGGGATGACTCCAAGCGCGGCTGATCGGATCGCGCTTAGTAGCGTACTTTCCGATAACAGCATTCGAAAAATCGTATTCTTTTCTCATCAAGCCTTACTCTCGATCTGCGCGGTACGCGGCACGTTCCGCCGCGCTGGGACGGCGCGCGCTGATAATTCGTGTCCTCTCGCCTCTGTCACAATGGCACACGACTATCAGCGTGCCGTGTCTCGAAGTGCCGATCGTAACGAACCGTTCTTCGTCCACAGAATGGTCTGGGTCGAAGACCGTTCTCGAAAGCATATCCGCGAAAATAGTACTTGCCTCATTGAACGAAACCCTGTGCTTGCGGAAGTTCGATTCTGCTTTCTTATCGTCCCATTCGAAACCTCTAGCCATAAGATAGAACTAAAGAAAATCTTGTTGATTGCTGCGCATGATATATGTCGCTTGATCAGCCACTGCCAGAGTGTTGACCCAGTCGGCTTGCACTTCAGGCCTTCGGGCGCGGGTCGGCGCGACAGGAATGTTACTGCTGAGGACTGTCAGAACCGTACGCGTACTGGCTTTCGGTATGGTCAATTCTGATGAAAACTGCGCAGAGAGAGGTATTCTGGCCCAGACTTCTAGCCCGACCTGTCACAGCCAGCCTGGGCGCTCAGGGGTGGGCCCACCGCTGGTCATGGTGTCTGCCAGCGAGTACTGAATACCGATGGCCGCGGGCCCGCATCCCTTCGACGTCGTCATTCGCGGCGGCACTGTTGCCGACGGCACCGGCGCCAAGCTGCGTGAGGCCGACGTCGCCATTCGCGGCGGGCGCATCGCGCAGGTTGGCCAGGTGCCGGGCTGCGGCGCCGAAGAGATCGACGCGCGCGGCCTCCTCGTCGCGCCCGGCTTCGTCGACATCCATACGCACTACGACGGTCAGGCAACGTGGGATCACCGGATGACGCCGTCGTCCTGGCATGGCGTGACGACCGCGGTGATGGGAAACTGCGGCGTCGGCTTCGCACCGTGCCGCCCGGCCGATCACGACACGCTCGTGCGCCTCATGGAAGGCGTCGAAGACATCCCGGGCGTCGTTCTCGCCGAAGGTCTTCCATGGAACTGGGAGACGTTTCCGCAGTTCCTCGATGCGCTCGCCTCGCGGCACTACGACATCGACGTCGCGACCCAGCTGCCGCACGGCGCGCTGCGCGTCTATGTGATGGGCCAGCGCGGCGCCGACCTCGAAGCTGCCACCGCAGACGACATCGCGTCGATGGCACGGCTTGCACGCGAAGCTGTCGAGGCCGGCGCGCTCGGATTTTCGACGTCGCGCACGCTCAATCACCGCACCAGCGACGGCAAGCCGACGCCGACGCTCACGGCCGCCGAAGGCGAGCTGCTCGGCATTGCCGCAGCGCTCGGCGCCGCGGGAAAAGGCGTGCTGCAGTTCGTGTCGGATTTCCTCAACGCGGCCGAAGAGATGTCGATGCTGCGGCGCCTAGTCGAGAAATCCGGACGGCCACTGTCGGTGTCGCTCGTGCAGTCGGACTTCTCGCCGAACGCGTGGCAGCGCCTGCTTGGTGCGATCGAAAAGGCGGCTTCCGAAGGTCTTCCGATGCGAGCGCAGGTTGCGGGCCGGCCGGTCGGACTGATGCTCGGCCTCGAGACGACGCTCAATCCGTTCGGAGGTCACCCGAGCTGGCGCGAGATCGCGACGCTGCCGCTTGCCGTCAAGGTCGCGCGCCTGAGGGATCCGCAGTTTCGCGAGCGTCTGCTCGCCGAAGAACCGGCCGCGAACCGCTCACCGGTTCACGCGATGCTGCAGAACTTCGAGAAGATGTTCGTGCTCGGCGATCCGCCCGACTACGAGCAGCCCGTCGAGCAGTCGATCGCCGGCCGCGCGCGTGCGCTCGGCGTCCGTCCCGAGGAGCTCGTCTACGATGCGATGCTCGAGGGCGACGGCCGCGGCATGCTGTACTTTCCGTTTCTCAACTATACCGGCAACAACCTCGACCCGTCGCTCGAGATGATGCGCAGCCCGAACACGGTGCTCGGCCTCGGCGACGGCGGCGCGCATCTCGGAACCATCTGCGACGCGAGCTTCACGACGCACATGCTCACGCACTGGACACGCGACCGGCGGCGCGGCGAGAAGCTTCCGATCGAGACGGTGGTGCGCTGGCACGCGCGCGATACCGCCGAAGCCGTCGGGCTGTTCGACCGGGGACGTCTCGAGCCCGGCTACAAGGCCGACATCAACGTGATCGACTACGACCGCCTGCGCATGAAGCCGCCGCGTATCGTGCACGATCTTCCGGGAGGCGGCCGGCGTCTGATCCAGGAAGCCGACGGTTACTGCCTCGCGATGGTCGGCGGAATCGTCACGTACCGCGACGGTGCAGCAACTGCCGATCTGCCGGGACGGCTGCTTCGCGGGGCCCGGCCGGCGCCGGAATAAAGGAGAACGCGATGACTGCAACGCAGTGGACGCCGAGAGTTCTCGAACCCGAATGCGAATGGACGTCGGCCGACGTCGCCGACGAATCCGTCTGGACCGAGCACTTTGCTGCCGACGAGCTCGAAGAGCTCGATGCGGCGCTTCGCTGCGCGCTCGCGCGCTCGAACGACGTGCTCGAAGTCGGGCGCGACGACTTTCCGCTTCCGCGTCTTCGCGAGCGCCTGGTCGCGATCGAAAAGGAGCTGATCTCCGGTCGCGGCTTCGTCCGCCTGCGCGGCATCGAGCGCGAGCGCTACTCGCAGGCCGAGATGGAGATGCTGTACTGGGGCATCGGCATGCACCTCGGCACGCCGTGGGCGCAGAACCACAAGGGCCACGTGCTCGGCGACGTGACCGACCAGGGAAAGGCGATGAACGATCCGACCGCGCGCGGCAACGAGCTCGGCGGCATTGCGCTGCCGTTCCATTGCGACGGCTCGGATCTGGTCGGGCTGATGTGTCTTCAGAACGGACTGCGCGGCGGCCTGTCGGCCGTTGCGAATTCGGTGACCATTCACAACCGCATGGTGCGCGAGGATCCCGAGCTTGCCGCCGAGCTGTACAAGCCGCTGCCGTACGATTACCGCGGCGAGCAGGCGCCGGGCACCAGGCCTTTTTATGCGCTTCCGGTCTTCACCGACTGGAACGGCCGGTTGTTCGTGCGCTGCATTCCGCCGTACATCCTCGCGTCGCAGCGTCATCCCGAAGCTCCGCGCATCGGCGAGCTCGGCATGCGTGCGCTGACTCGCCTGGTCGAGCTCGCCGACGATCCGGTCAATCACGTGACGATGGAGTTCGTGCCCGGCGACATGCAGTTCATCAACAACTATCACGTCATGCATGGCCGGACCGAGTATGCGGACGACCGCGCCGAAGGGCGCGTGCGGCATCTCAAACGCTTGTGGCTGGAGACCGACGTTCTCGATGACCGCCCGCCGTATTTCGCCAACAACGTCAGCTCGCACTGGAACGGGCGGCGAAGCGCCAGCCGGATGGTCGTGAACTAGCCGGGTTTCGTTCGCAGGCGTCGGCGCACTTCGTCAATGGCTCTCGGTTGCGGCTTCCTGCCGGAACACGACGAGGCAGCCCGCAATCGCGACCAGAAGAACCGCCGTTGCGGTGTAGCGGCTGAGCGCCAGCCCACCGCTGGCCACGGGCTTGTCGAGGAAGTCGCCGACGACGGCGCCGAGCGGACGCGTCAGCACGAACGCCGCCCAGAACAGCAGCGTGCGCGAGATGCTCGTCCACAAGTACGCGGCTGCGACGATCGCGAGCAGCGCGCCGAAGACCATCGCCGCGCCGGTGTAGCCAAGGTCGGCCGAGTCGGCCGTCCAGTCGCCGAGCGCGGTTCCGAGGGTCTGCGACAGCATGATCGTCAGCCAGTAGAACATCTCGGCTTTCGGCGAGCTCACGGAATCGACCGACACCGTGCCGAGCGTGCGATACCAGAGCGCGAACGACCCGACGAGCAGCGTGATCAGCAGCACCACGCCGCCGGCATAGCCGATGCCGAGCGATCGGTCGGCAAAATCGGCCAGCGTGGTTCCGACGGTGGTCGTCGCGATGATCGTCGTCCAGTACAGGTACGGGTTGAATCGCCTGGCCGAGATCTGGGCGCCGGCGGCAGCGACAAAGATCACCGTGAAGATGACGGTCGCGGCGAGGTAGCCGAGGTCCATCGACATCGACACCGCGTCGCCGCCGGTTTCACCGAGCGTCGTCGCGAGGATCTTCAGGGCCCAGAAGAGCAGGGTCACCTGCGGTACCTTGCTCACCTGCTTCTCGGTCGCGTCGTTCATGGCGGTAGTGACCCTCGCCGGGCGAGGACATGTCGTCCGAGTTCCAGTTGAGTGAAGCGCCGGGCTTGACGCAATGCAACGCTTCACGAAAGTGGCTTGTTGTTTCCGTCCTCACCCGCGACGATGGGTGACATTGTGTGGGTCGCACGGTCCGTGTGTTTCGGTCCCGGACCGGTAGCTCCGCCTTTATGATCCATCGCGCGCGACGATGTCGCGCGGCGCAAACGGAGGTTTTCATGAGTCGCTGTCTTCACGGAATCCGCATGGGCGCCCTGGCGCTTACGTTCGCCGCAATGCTCGTCAACTGCGGTGGGGACGATGATGGCAACGGCGGCGGCGGCGGCGGTGCGATTACGCTGCGGCGGTTCTTCGGCATGAACGGTGACGGCAATTGCACGAACGTCGTCGTGACCGTCGACCTTGCGGCTGCAGGCGCGGTACTGGCGCGCAGTGACGGAGATCTCGATTGCGCGATCGATGCCGTCCTGGCCGGAAACGGATGCCATGGGACCTTCACCGAGCTCGAAAACGGCGACACGCTGCGGGTCACGATCAGCGGCTGCACGATTCCGGCGACGACCAACCTGTTCATCTGCGGCTTCGAAGACGCCGATCTTTCCGAGCTGACGTCCGAGAGCAGCGCCCAGTGCACGTGCGCCACGGCCGGCTGTGACAACAGCCCGCCGCTTTGCATCGACGACAACCTCGATCCGCGCTCGTGCGAGGATTGCGACAACAACAAGGACGACGACGGCAACGGTCTCAAAGACTGCGCGGATCCGAACTGCGAGCACTCGCCGCTTTGCGAGGGCTCGCCGGCGACCACGATCGAGACGGTGACGACCTCGACTCTCCCGTCCGAGCCGCTTTCGATCAATTTCCTGCTCACATCGTCGAGCGCTCCGGTCGGCGCGCTTCAGCTCACCGTCAACTACGCTTCGGCTCCGGGGCAATTCGAGGGTATTGGCGGGGACGTGGAATGCGTCAGCAACGTTCCCGGCGCGCTGTTCGCGCCGAACGACAATGACGCGACCCGACGGCTTTCGCTCGGGCTGATCTCGCTGTCGGGATTCAGTGCGCCGGCCGATCTGGTGTCGTGCAGCTTCCTGCCGGGAACTCCGGTGCCGGTGCCGCACAACTTCACGATCGTCGTCAACGATGCGTCGGACACCGACGGTAACCCGATCGACGTCGACGTCGATGTAACGGTTACGCAGTAAGCGCGTCAGCGGACCAGCCCGGCCCGGTAGTCCGGATAGACCGGCGACCATGCCAGCAGATCGCGTGCTCGCTTGTTGGTCACGCGAAACGACGGCATGAGCGAACGTCCGCCGGGCTGCGGCGGGCTGGTTCCGGCAAGCGCGCACACGTAGCTGAGGACATCGCGCCACGTTGCCGGCTGATCGTCGGCGACGATCAGCGCCTGCCGCGACGGCCAGCGCTCGATGGCCGCGACCGTGGCCGCCGCCATGTCGGCGATGTGGACGAGCGAGACATAGTCGTTTCCTTCGTCGGGAAGTCTGAGCTTCCCGGCGTTCGCGCGGGCGAACCAGTCCTCGTCGAAACCGGTGCCCGGGCCGTAGAAGAGCGCGCCGCGCAGAACGAGCCAGTCGAGCTCCGATTCTTCGATCGACCGCTCCATGGCGCGCACGGCAGAAATCGCCGCGCCCGCGATGCCGTCGTCGGCGACAGGATGGAACGTCGTCTCGTCGGCCCACGCATCGCCGCCGCCGGCGTGCGTCATCGCGATGCTCTGCTGGAGGATTCGCGCGACGCCCGCATCGCGGCATGCACGCACGAAGACTGGTGTGCCTTCGCGGCGCAGCTCATCGTTCTTTGCGTAGTCGCCTTTCGAGCTCGGGCCGGGAAGGCTCGTGGCGAGATTGATCGCGACGTCGCAGCCGTCGAGGCCGCTTCGCAGCGACGCCTCGTCGAAGATGTCGGCGGCGAGTACGTCGGCGCCGCACGCATTGGCGATCGCTGCAGCCTCGGGACGCCGCACGAGCGCGCGGACGCGATAGCCGGCAGCGACGAGGCGCGGCACCAGATGACGCCCGTACACTCCGGACGCGCCGAGGACGGCGATTCGCTGATTCATCTCGAGGATACCTTCTTCGGATCGATTCGCCGGCTCGCGCTTTCGAGCGAGGCTACCGATTCGGCCGGGATGCTTGGCTTTTTCGCCATACGCTCGCAAGCCATGGCTGCCGGTCGCGCGGCAGGCCCGGCGGCCGGTAGTAGTGCTCGAGCTCGGTGAAGCCGGCCGCGTCGAGAAACGCGCGCCACGATGCGAGGTCGTGATAGGTCCCGTAGCGTCCGTGGTTCCATCCTTCGTCGTTGTTTCCGCGCGGATTCGAGCTGAACAGCACGCCGTCTGGCTTGAGCGCCGCGCGGAGCTCGCCGAGCACGCGCGGCAGCTCCTGGCTCGGCACGTGAAACAGCGACGCGTTGGCAAAGATGCCGTCGAAGTATTCGGCGGGAAGCTCGAGCGCGAGGAAATCCTGCTCCCAGACGTCGCAGCCGCTGTGCTCGCGCGCCATCGCCGCGAGCGGCGGCGAGCCCTCGAGTCCGATCGGCTCGTGCCCGAGCGCGCGCAGCGCAATCAGGTCGCGGCCGGGGCCGCAGCCGAAATCGAGAATCCGCAGAGGCGGCGCGCCGTGAATGTGGCGCAGCAGCGCGTCGATGTTCTGCGAGACGTCGTGGTCGCGCGTGCCTTCCCAGAAATCACGAGCCGACTGGTTGTAGTGATCGAGAGTCCGCGCGGTGATGGTCGCGAGCTCGTCGGGCGTCTGCGTCATTTCGGCACTTTCGATTTGGCCGAGGCTTGTTCCTCTTTGCGCAGGACTTCGCGCAGCTGGCCAAGCGTCTTGACCGCAACCGGTTTGGTCTGCGCGCCGAAGTCGAGGATCGAGTTGCCTTCCTGTTTGAGCACCATCGGTCCGAGCGCGTACAGGCGCCATCCTTCGACGCTCATTTTCCCGTCCATGACTGGAGGTCTCTTCGATCTGCCCCACGTTCCGTGGAGCGGGACCTTCCGGCGGCGGTCCTGGTCCGTGTAATCGAGTATCAGCGAGTACTTGATGGTGGTGCTGTTCTGACGCTCGACGGTGCCGGTGATGGACCAGGGTGCAGCGAAATCGCCTTCGGCGCTCGCGGTTGCCACGTGAATCCTTCGCGTGGCTTCGCTGACGTCGATCTTGCGCGAAGACTGCACTTGATCGGGTCCTTCCGGAATGGCCTGGTCGAGCAGCGTGATCGCCAGCTTGTAGATGAGCAGCGGCGCGTCGATTGCGTCGATTGCGTATCGGTCTTCCACCGCAAGATCCTTGATGAGCAAAGCGCGGCCCGAGACGAGCATCAGCGTCCCGTGTTCGGTCTTTTCACCGTGCCGGCTATCGACGTCGATTCTCATGTCGCGGTCGCTTGCGAACGTGAGCTTCCATTCGGCGAAGTCGGGGCTGTCCGGATGGTCGGCGCGCAGGGTCGCGCTGGTCGCGGTGTACCATGCGGAGCTGTCGCTGCAGACGATCGCGGCTTGCGGGTCGTCGGCCGCGGCTGCGAGGCGCGCGCAACAGAGCAAGACAAGGAGCCTCGCGATGATTCTGGAAATCTTGCTCATGGGCATGCTGTAGCTCGTCGCATGTTCTCGAACCAGCGGCCTCAGGCGATGCGTTCGTCTAGTTGCCGGGCTTCCACCACAGCGGGTCTGACGAGACGCTCGCTTCGAAACCGGAACGGTGCGCGATCTCCATATACTTCAGAAATTCCGTCCGATCCGGCGGCGAGTCAGGCCCGCCGGTCGATAGCGCGGTTGCGAGGTTGTGAGCTGCATGTCCGTAACCGATGTCGGCGGCCGTCCTGAGCCAGCGCACGCCTTCTGTATAGGAGGTCTGGTCTCCCGTCAGCGTCAGATACGTCCCCAGCGCTGTCTGCGCCTCGAGATCGCCCTGGCTCGCGAGAGGCTCCAGCAGTTTTCGAACTTCATCGAACGCGTTGCGGTGGTAGGCACCGCGAGCCTCGTCGTAGATGGACATCGCAACCTCGGTAGGTTCGATGCTACGATTCCGGGTTCCGGTCAAGAAGCAGGCCGCTCGTGGTGTCCGGGCCCAGAAATAACCTGTGGCGGGAGGATGCGTCGTCCGACATGTCATCTCTCTTTTGTTATCGCGGCCTGGAGAGTAGCCGCGGAAGCCAGGACGTCCGCCTGCTTGAGATGTTCGTGCGCCGAGCAGTTCGTAAATCCGATCTGGTGAACTGCCTGGCCCGGACCGACCAGAATCACGTCGATGGATTCTTTCTCATGGTCGAGTGATCCAAACTGGAAGCCCTGCACCATTCCGGTCAGCTCGTAAAGATCCCGTTTACCGAGAAGCAGGATCTCCTTCACCCGGAGCAGGAACCGGATCGTATTGTTCGCCCACGGAGTGGACCAGCGAAGATCCTTCGGTGTCAGCGACAGCCACGCCCGCATCAGCGCGAAAGGTTCATCGGTACCCGCTGCTTTTACGAGATAGTCCCGGACGTACGGGGCCATTTCTCCTTCACCAAGCCAGGGCGCGGCAATTCGTCGATCGGGATCATCGATGATGATGGCGTTGCCGTTCGTGCAGAAGATGTACGTCGCACTTTTCGCGCGCGTCGGTTCTTTTCTGATCGTGCACGGAACGCCGAAGGTCATGCCGTAAGCCGTCACCGGCGTGAGCTCGAATGACGGTGCGTCGATAGGAGTTGGAAGAGGGGCGATCCGGAGCGCCATCTCCGGCGCGTCGGAGTGAAACAGCACGTGCGCCGCGAGCCAGTAGCGGGCGGCGGCATTGGCCAGCCAGATGGCGGCGAACAGAAGGATCACCATCCACGGGGTTCCCGCACGTATGATCGCGACATCGCCCGAAGGCGTCGTGAGCGCGTCGCGAATCGGACTCCCGGGCGGTGACTTTTCCAGAAGAACTTCTGCGACGCTCCGGCCGTTGTCCAGATCGAGCGGAATCGACCATCGAATTCCGCGCTTGCGCTGAACCGTGAGGTAGTTCTGACCGAGACGCCTCCGGAGTTTCGCGCGGCGCACGTTGTCCCACGGCAGTCGGAATATGCGGCTGATCCGGATCTCGTCGGCCGTGACGGCAACGTGTGGAACGAACGTGATGAAAAGCGCAAAAGCGCTCGTGCAGAGGCCGAAGAATAGCTTGTCCGGCTGCACGTAAGCGAGCCACAGGGCCAAGGGAATGACGACAAGCGGGATCCGCCCGAGACGCGGGGCGGCGTAGAAATTTTCCTGGGATGGAGGGCTGGTCACGACGACTCAATCACTACCATACGATGCCCGCCACCGTCACCGTCCACACGTGACGGATCTTACCAGTTCGAATCGATCTTCAGTTATCGTCCGCGACGCAGTCCACTTCGAGCTCTACCAGCCACTCGGCGTTGATGAAGCCGACAACCTGAACGAACGTATTGGCGGGCTTGATCGACGAGAACACCTCGCCGTGGGCGCGCGCAGCCTCCTCCCATCTCGAAATGTCCGTCAGCATCACGCGAGTTCGAACGACGCTGTCCAGCGTGAGCCCGGCATCGGCGATGGCCTGAGAGACAATCTCGAGACATCGCCTGGTCTGACCATACATGTCGCCGACAGCGGCGACCCCGCCGTCGGGCGCAATAGGTGCAGTCCCGGCGACCGCTACGACGTTGCCCACGCGCACGGCCCGCGAGAAGCCGATACGGGATTCAAAAGGTGATCCGGAAGAAACCAGTTTCCGCATGTCTGTTATTCCGGCAGGCCCTGAAGCTGGTCATTGAACGTGATGGTCGCGAGAAACCAGACGTCGTGAGGCTTGTAGAACCAGAATTTCAATACGAGGGGATGCTGCTCCAGCCTCAGGATGTACGTCAGTGAAACGACCGAAGTGCCGAACGGCTTCTCTTGGATGAGCTCGGAATCGAGGATCTTGCCGTATACGGGCAGTGCTGCCTCGGTCTGCCGCTTGAGTGCATCGACGGCCTGCGGTTTCTGCGCGGGAATGCTCGATCCCTGGAAGAGCAGGTCGAACGCCGGCCCCGTGCCTTTGTCGGAGAGCGCCTTGAAGAACTGCTCGGCGCGCTGCCGGGGAAGCATCGGCTCATCGGCAGATGCGGCAGAGATCGAGAAGGCGACGAGAACCCCGGCGAGTAGTAGTTTTCGCATGTTCCTCCCGACAGAAAGAGACCGAGTCATTGGCGTTCTATAGACCGGCCATACAGCACTGTTAAGCGCCTTCACTGAAATCCGTTCAAGCGCTCTGTGACGATCGCCGCACTCATTGATCGAGCACGTCCGCTCTTCATCGAAAGTACGCTGTTGGCGCACGATCTCGCATTCTTTGCGCGAACCGTTCGCGTTCCTCGCGGCGAGCTCGTGCCGAAATCTGTTCAGCCCGGTATCGCTCGAGCCGGATCTCGTCTTGTGTACGCATCGGAAGATCGTCCAGCTCGTGAGCATCGAACCAGACGAACTGGCAGCCGCGGCACAGATCGACCTCGGGTCCAGCGGTGGGAACGACATGCATGAAACCCGAACATGACGGACACCTACGGTCGGCCCTTCGCGAAGCTCCGAGCGAGCGCTGCCACATCCGCTGGACGAAATCGTGGCGTACTGCCGTTCGAAGGTTAGCCATCGTCACCGCGCAGCCTTCGCATCGGCGACAGCGCCATACCGCGAATGGCGTGCCTTTCTCCTGGAGAAGCGGCAGATGGCAACATGGGCAATTCATCTGGATCAAGTTCAAACACCGACGGAGTTTCTGAGTTTGTAGGCAGAGCCCATCTGTCGAACTGACAACTGTGTGTGCCCTTTGTCGGTCAGCGAATATCGAAACCCGAGTATCCGTTCTCGGCGCTCTGCCTGCAGAAGCTCAGATAGTCCTGCACCCCGATGTGATGCAACAGCTGACGCGGTTTGCCGGGAATGTTTGCGCCCATGTACCACGAGTCCGCAAGGCCGAGCAGTGTGCCAGCCGCCAGATCGGCCATGTGCTGCGTCCACGCATCGCCGGAAGCCTGCGTGGCCTCGATGCGCGTAAGGCCCTTGTCGCGCAGGTAGCACAGGCAGTCGACGACCCAGTCTCCCTGCAGCTCGGCGCAGGTCGGACCGTTGCAGAACGATGTCGGGCTTTGCGGACCGTACAGCATCAGCAGGTTCGGGTAGTCAGGAATGCCGAAGCCGAGATGCGTCCGCACGCCCGTGCTCCAGGTCTCCTGGAGCGACCGACCGGACAGGCCGCGGATGTCGATCTGCGTAAGCCCGCCGGTGCTGGCATCGAATCCGGTGGCGAGGACGAGGATGTCCATCTCGTAGAGATGCGACTTCGTGCGTACGCCGGTGCTGGTGATTTCCTCGATCGGATCTTCGCGAACGTCGACCAGCGTGACGTTGTCCTGGTTGAAGACCTCGAAGTAGCGCTGCTCGAGCGATGGACGTTTTGAGCCGAATGGATGAGGCGCTTCGGCGGGCGCGAGCTTGTCGGCGACGGCGGGATCGTTGATGCGGGCTCGGGTCTTTTCGCGCCAGAATTTGTACGCGAGCTGGTTGGCGTTCCTGTCAAAGGCGATGTCGCGGAAAGTCCCACCCCAGAAATGGAAGCCGCCTTTTCGCCACGCCGACTCGAAGATCGCAAGGCGCTCTTCCTCGGAAACGTCGAGGGCGGAGCGTTCGTCGGGCTGGATATCGAACAGGCCTCCGCCGGATTGCGCGCGCCGGCGGAACCATTCCGGATAGTGTGCCTTCATCGCGTGCTGCGTCGTCGCATCGAATGTCTGTTGCTGCATCGGCAGCGCGAGATTCGGCGTGCGCTGAAAGACCGTGAGCTCTTCGGCGATCTTGCCTGCTTCCTGGATCACCTGGACGCCGCTGGCGCCGGTGCCGATCACGCCGACGCGCTTGCGGGCGAGGTCGAGACCGTGCTGCGGCCAGTGAGCCGTGTGAAAGCACGGACCGGTGAAGCTCTCGAGGCCAGGCAGCCTTGGGATGTACGCCTTGGACGCGAAGCCGGTGCACGGGATGAAGAACCGGGTGCGGATCCTGTGACCGTCGGCGCACTCGATCTGCCACTGGTCGTGTTCAGCATCGAAGTGCGCAGCAACGACGCGGGAGTTGAAACGGATATCGCGTGAGAGCTGAAGCTTGTCATCCACGTGGCGGAAGTAGCGCCGCAGCTCGTCCCATGCCGGGAAGCGTTCCGTCCAGTTCCAGTCGCGCCAGAGCTCTTCGATCGAAAATTCGTAGTTCGGAACGTGCGAATCGACTCGAGCTCCGGGATAGCAGTTCCAGTACCAGATTCCGCCCATATCCGGGGCAGCTTCGAAGAGGCGCACGTTGAAGCCGCGCTCGCGCAGCCGGTAGAGCTGGTAGAGACCGCTGAAGCCGGCGCCGATGATCAGCGCGTCGAGGAGTTGGGGGTCATCGCTGTTGGACATGCATGCGGGTTCCGACGGGCGCCGAAGGACACTACCTTACTTCCTGCAGACTTTTCAAAGCAGCAGGAGAATGCGTATCCCGCACGATCACGTCCCGCGCGAATAGAAAATGCAGACGGTGGAGAGCGCGAGCAGTAAGAACTCGATCGTAGGCGCATGCTCGCGCCCTCCACCGAACCAGGGAGTTTTGTCCAGGCCCGGCGCGTCAGGTGGATCGTGCTGCGGCCAGCGTCGATTTGAGATAGCCGGACGATCGCGTTCGTGCCCGCAGCAGCGCGTCCAGCGACAGACGGCCTGGTCCGTTGATGAGCAGGAAAAGGCACGTGGCGAGCTGCGCGTATTCCGACCGGATCTCGTGCAGCACGGCCCACATGCCGATCTGCGGCAGCGAAGCCGGAAGCGGTAGTGGCGATGTTCCCAGATACATCGTGATTTTCGTCGACAGCATCGCCACGATCATCTCGATGATGAACGGAACCGCAATGAGCCGGGTCACAAGCCCGGCCAGCAGAAGAACGCCGCCCACGATCTCGAGTGTCCCGACCGCCCCGGCCGTCAGCTCCGGAAACGGGAATCCGAGCTTTGTAAATCGGCCGGCTCCTTGATTGACGAAGACAAACTTGAGAATGCCTTCCCAGAGAAAAACTCCCCCGGCCATCAGCCGAAGAAGGAGAATCGATGCCGGCCCATCGACGGGCGGCTCGCTGAGCCATTGAATCAAGCTGCGCATGGTTTTCGTACCTCCGTGTCGATGAGACCGAAGACTTGTCGAAAACATTCCCGGGAATAATCGACGCTCGCCGCCGGTCTACCCGAATCAGGGACTTCTCCAGTCATGGCGGAACGTGAGATCGAGACGACACTGCTGCCGCACCTGGACTCGGCCTACAATCTTGCGCGCTGGCTGTCCCGGAGCGAAGACGATGCGAAAGACATCACCCAGGAAGCGTTCGCGCGGGCGCTGCGGTTCTTTCCCTCGCTCAAAGGCAGCGCCAAACCATGGCTCCTCAGCATCGTTCGCAACACGTTCTACACGTCGATCGAGCAAAACCGACGCACGCAGCATGAGCCGTTCGACGAAGAACAGCATGGCGCGGCGGATGACGCCCTGGGACCTGAGTTGCTGTCGATGCGCAATGCCGACGTCGTGCGCATGCGCAGCGCGGTCGAAGCGCTTCCGGCTGAATATCGCGAAGCCATCGTCCTGCGCGAGCTCGAGGGTTTTTCCTATGCCGAGATTGCCGAGATCACCGGAGTGCCGATCGGCACTGTGATGTCACGCATTTCTCGCGCGCGCGCGAAGGCCGAAACACTCTTGCGAAGAGGTGGCAAGTGACACCACAGGAGAAAGAAGCATTCTCGTACGCGGCTCCTGCGGATCTGCGGGCATGCATCACGGGCGAATTGCGCAAGGCGGATCTTTCCGCCACGGAGTCGGTCCGGCCGTCTTCGCGCTTTTTCTATGTCGCCCTCGGTCTTGCGTGGGCCGCGTCCCTCGTCTTCGTCGCAGGTCTGTCCTCTCTCCAGTCCGTGGCAGATCCGGTCATGCAGCAGGTCGTCTCCAGCCACGTGCGCTCGATGATGGCCGAGCACCTGACGGACGTCGATTCGTCGGACCGGCACACCGTCAAGCCGTGGTTTGGCGGCAAGCTGGATTTCTCGCCACAAGTCGAAGATCTCTCGGCCGAAGGTTTTCCGCTCGTCGGCGGCAGGCTCGACTATGTTGCGTCGAGGCCGGTCGCGGCACTCGTCTACCGGCGGCAGCAGCACACGATCAATCTGTTCATCTGGCCGTCGAGCGGCGCAGCGACGAGGCCGCGGCTGCACATGCAGCAGGGCTACCAGGTCTTCGACTGGTCGAAGGATGGGATGCAGTACTGGCTGATCTCGGACCTGAACGCATCCGAGCTGCAGATGATGGCCGAGCGGCTTCGCGGGCAGTAACTCGCGCGCGAAGGCTTCCGCGAGTAACGCGACTTATCTGCGAAGGGCGGATACGCCGATTCCGACGCCGACGAACTCGACCGCAGCCATCAGTCCAGCGGTTGCCCGGAATACATCCTGGCCGTCGCCCGCCGGCAGATGATGAACGTGATCGGGAGAGATGAGGATGTAGTGGTGGTAGACGCCGAAGAGGAGTGCCCCGAACATCGAGATCGCGAGAAGCATGTAGCCGCTTCTTGCAAACCGCGTAAAGACAGCCACTGCGGAAATGACCGGGGCGGTAACGATCACGGAGTACGCGAAGACGATCTGCCACGGTGCAAGGTCGACGCCGAGGCTGCGGTGCGCCCAGTCGTGGGCGAGGAGGATCGCGGCGTGCAGGACCACGATCGCGACAGCGGCTGTTCGCATGGATGGGTTCTCGTTTATCGCAAATGGTGTGGTCAGGTTGATCCGAGCACGCTCCCTGAGCCATGTCGTCAGCTCTGTAGGTGTCGAGATGACGGCGTCGTTGGTGCTCAACGCAGGATGAATTTGATCGCGTGAGTATCCGGACGGCAGGTGGGTATCAGCGGCCACCACCCAGGAGTTACGTGGATTCTTTTCGCGTCCGTACATCAGTGACCGTGCAGGAAGTCCCACCACTCCGCCGACCGCCCCGTACGTCGCACGTTGCGAGTGTCGCTCAAGCACTTCTACGATTCGATCGATTTCTTCGACGGCCATCGCTTCTTCCTCTACGTTACAATCGTGTCTGGCCGCGGTCGGCCTGCCTACCGTCCCATCGTGAGGACGACCCGAAACCGCGCCTTCCCGCTCATCATGCGATCGTAAGCGTCGGCGACGCGCTCCAGCGGATAGATCTCGTTCATCGACTGAACGCCGCATCGTTTGCTGAACGCGAGCGTATCCTGCGTGTCGATCGACGTGCCGGAATACCAGCCCTTGACCGAGCGGCACCCCACGATCAGCGACACGGGAGAGACCTGAATCGAGTCGGCTACTCCGAGCACGAGAAGCGTTCCGTTGACGGCGACGCCGCCCTGCGCGGCGCCGATCGCCTCGCCACTGGTTGCGGTTGCCAGAACGACTCGCGCGCCTCCGAGTTTCTGAAGCTCTGCCGCCGGATCCTGCGACTGGCTGTCGATGTACACCGAGGCACCGAGCTTGCGCGCAAGCGGCTCCTTGTCGCTGCCGCGCGCGATGCCGACGGTATGAAAGCCCATCTTCGCCGCGTACTGAACGCCGAGGTGTCCGAGGCCGCCGAGGCCGAGCACGGCGACGACGTCGCCCGGCCGCGCGCCGCTGTTGCGTAGCGCATTGAACGTGGTGACGCCCGCACACATGAGCGGCGCCGCTTCGACCGCCGGCAAATCATCGGGCATGAGCGCTACCGCGCTTGCCGGTGCGATCATGTACTCGGCATAGCCACCGTCATACGAGACGCCTGTTGTCTGGGTGCGCACGCACGCAAAGAAGTCTCCACGACGGCACGGGTCGCAGTAGCCGCAGTAACCGCCGTTCCATCCGACGCCGACTTTCTGACCGGGCTGCCATGCGACGACGCCGTCACCAACCGCGTCGATCACTCCTGCGACCTCGTGGCCGGGAACTCTCGGGTACGAGATCCCCGGAAACAGTCCGTCCTTGGTTACCGAATCGCTGTGGCACACGCCGCAGGCTTGGACCTTGATTCGGACCGAGCCTGCGGTCGGCTGCGGAATCGGGCGTTCGACGATCTCAAAAGCGGCCTTGGGTTGAGGTACGTGCACGACGCGCATTGTGGCCACTGTTGCCTCCGAAACTCGGGATCAGAAGATGTCGGAAATCAATCTCGTCGTTACGGCTGTCCGCAGACGGATCTGGCGAGTTCCCGCAGCAGCGCCCCGCCATCCCCCCGCCACGCACTCCCGTGCATACACGCGAGCAGCTCCGGCGATGTCGCTGCCAGCCGCTCCAGCATCGCCTCCGTCCCGCGCGTATTCGCGAAGTAATCCAGCGCATGCCGGAACGCTTCACTCGGCCCGAGAATGTCGCCTTCGGTAACCGCGGGCTGCGTCGACCCGGGTTGCGTCAGCAGATCCCCGCAGAACAACGTGCGCGACGTCTCGTCGAACAGATGCCCGCACTCCCACGCATGCGGAAGATGGGGAGTATCGAACCAGCGCAGCGTATGCGTGCCGATCGTGATCGTCTCGCCGTCGCATAGCGCGCGCGGCGGCCGGTCGGACATGTCGCCGACCGATGTCATCGCTGCAATCGTTCCGCACAGCGGCTCGGCACCCGGTGCCGCGGCGAGCCAGTCGTTGAGCGATCCGCATTCGTCTGCCTCGTAGTGCGAAAACGAAACGTACCGGAGCGAATCGACCAGCATCACGCTCGCGACCGCTTCGCGGATCAATGGAAACATCCGCCGCGGGCCGGAGTGATACAGCAGCGGCTCATCGTCGAGGATCAGGAACTGGTTGAACGAGAAACCGAACGGATCGCCGGGTATCGAAAGCGGCGTGTTGATGCGGAAGATGCCGTCGGCGATCTCGACGACGTTCGTTCCCGATTCGGAGTTCGTGACGGTCATGGCGGCCTCCGTAGAGCGGTCGATCCGCAGACACGCGGCCGACCGGCCTTCGAAAGGCTTACTTCCGGACGGCGTCCGGGTCCACCGGCTCGACGGCGGCTTTCGCCACCCACGCGTCGCGGCCGTTGGCGAGCACGATGCGCGCCCAGTCGCCGCGCACTTCTGCGATCGTGACCTCTGTGCCGGCCGGCAGCGGCTCGGCGAAGCGCGCAGGTGCGTTTCGTGAATCGGCGGCGCGAGCAACCGTGTCGGGCGCCGTCAGCACACCGGCACGCTCGGTGGTCGCGAGCGTTTCCGATCCGACGAGGATCGCCCACACGACGAGCGCGAGGGCAGACAGAAAGCGCAGCGCCGCGCTTCCGGAAGCGATTGCGCCGCCGAGCATCGCGGCGCCGATGAAAAACGCAACGGCCGCACCGCCGCGTCGCTCGCCGCTCGACATCGAATGCTGCCACGCAAGAAAGCTGTCGAAGAAACTTCCCGACTCGGGCCGCGGAACCGACGGCGGCAGCAGCGTGCGAGCGTGCGCCAGATTCTGGATGGCATGATGGTTGTCGGGGTCGAGCGCGAGCGCACGTCGATACGCGAGGATCGCGGTCCCGAGATGCTCGGCCTGAAGCGCCGCCGTTCCGAGATCGGTCCAGAGCTCGGGCCCAGCGCTTCCCGACGACGTTGCGGCAGCGAACAACCGCTCCGCACGCGCGAACGCTGCCGGGCGGTCGGCAGCAGACGACGTCTCCTGCGCGGCGCGATACGCGGCCAGTGCCTGATCGAGCGTCGCATCGCCCGCGGCCGCCGAAGCAAACGCCGCAACCGACAGCGAGAGCACGATACCCGTGACGATGCGGCGGAACGCGCTCACGACGCCTGCTCCATCAGCGCATCGGCAACCGACACGGCCTGGTTGCGCAGCACCTCGGTGATGATCGTGTCGCCGCCTCCGGGCGCGAACGCAGCTTCGTCGAGCCCGGCGAGCACGTCGTCGAGCTCGGGCGGCCGCGCATCGCCGCGGATCGTCAGCGCGGCCATCTTGCGAAGCGCGTCGGCGATCTTCTTCGGGTTGCGGTCGAACGTGACGTGACCGCGCAGGTCACGAAGCTCGCGGCGAAGCTTTGCCTTGACCGGATCGATGCTGCGACGCCTGCGCACGAACAGGCCGGCGCCGATCGCAAGCAGTCCGAAGCCGTAGCCTCCCCATGTCACCGCAGGGGTCGCGAGCAGCGACGGCGCCGAGGAACGCAGCCTGGCAACGTCGGTTTCGATCGAGAGATCCGCGCCAGTCAGCGTAAAGGCCGGCGCGCGACCGGGCGCTGCAGGCTTGGCCGCATCCTTCTTCTCTTCGGGCGGCTTCTCGGCCGGCGCGGCGCTGACGACGTCGCCGGCGCCGACGACGTTGGCCGCACGCACCGACAGCGCGATCGGTTTCGAATGCGTGCTCTCGAACTTGCCGGTCTCCGGATTGAACCACGAGTACTCGATCGGCGGGATCTCGCGCACCGCCGGATCGATCACGCGTACGCTCACGTCGAAATGCTTGCCGGTAGCGTCCGAGATCCCGGCGACTTCGCCGTCGGGCAGGCGGAACTGTCTGGGAGAAAGTCCGGCGGCATCGAGCGGCGGCAGCGATGCGCTGTCGAGCGATCCGTCGCCGTGGATCGTAAAGGTGAGCTTCACCGGATCGCCGGTCTGCAGCACGGTGCGGTCGGCGGCCACGTCCATCGTGAAACCCTGTCCGATCGCTCCGGCGAAGCTCGCCGGACGACCGGCGGCGGGAACGTTCTGTACGTCGAGCACGATGCTGTCGCCCGAGATCCGGACCTTGCGCGCCTGCGACGGCACGCGCGATCCGAAGATGTCGCGCCGGAACGCGGTGGCCTCGTCGCAGTACAGAGTCGGCTGACCGAGATCGAAGTGCCCGGGCGCAACTGGAATCAGCGTGCGCTTGAAGCTGCGGATCACCCACTCCCGGCCGCCCTCGCTGGTCTGCCTCACGTCGGCCGGAACTTCGGTCACGCCGCCCGGCATCTCCACGTTGATCGTGATGCGCGACTTGTCGTGCTCCTCGTCGAGGAATTGGAAGTTGGTGGTGTCGAGGAACAGCGGCACGCTCAGGCGCTCGTCGTAGAGCCGGTCGGCGAGGCCGCGCTCGGTCCACCATTCCACGGTCACCGGCACGCGCTGTCCGACGACGATCGGACGATCGGGGAACACCACGCGGATCTTCTGGCCGCTTCCCTCGGGAACGTCGGCCACCGTGATCACCCGCGACGCCGTCTTTGCAGTCTTTCCGTTCTGAGTGACGGTGAACGGACCGACCGAGTAGCGGCCTGCTGCCTGCGCGGTCAGCTGGTAGACGAAACCGAAACGGACCGAGCGGCTCTGGGTCACCTTGCCGTTGATGATCTGCATCATGCTCGAGATCTGCGGCCTCGCCTGCACGAACGCGAGACTCGCTCCGGGAGGCGGTTCACCGGTGACGTCGGGCGTAGGATCTTCGTCGAATCCGTCGGCGACGATCTGGATGTCGATCGGGGAGCCGGTGTAGTACGGGCCCTGCGCCATCTGCAGCTGGGCTTCCTGCGCAAAGGCTGCGCCGGCGAATGCGAGCGAACAGACGAGTGCCGCAAAGGCGCGTCCGATCGTCGTGCTCGCGATTCGCCTGGCCATCACCAGTCCTTCTCGACAGGTTCGTATCTCTGCTTCTCGGCCTTGTCCTTGCTCGCGCGGCGCTCGGCTTCGCGATCACGGATGCCCTGCAGGAGCTGCGCAGGATCGGTCTTTTCCTTGTCTTCCTGTTTGGCCTTCTGCCCGCCGGGCTGCTGCTGGCCGCCCTGCTGCTGTTGCTGCTGCTGATCCGTTTGATCCTGCTGCTGCTGGTCTTCCTTCTTCTGTTCGTCCTTTTTCTGTTGATCCTGTTTCTGCTGGTCCTGCTTGTCCTGGTCCTGCTTCTGCTGCTCAGGAGGAGTCAGCAGCTGGATCGCAGCGGCAAGCTCCTCGAGCGCGGTCGTCTGCGCGGAGCGCGTGTCGGCGAAAGCCGGCGGATTGATGCCGAGGCTCTGCACGGCGCTGTCCATCGACGAGCGTGCACTGTCGACGTGGGTGGCGGCCTCTCCGAGACGCTGCGGCAGATCTTCGGGAACCTTTCCCTTCGCTTCGGGTGGGATCGGCTGCTTGGCCTGCTCGCGCAGCGCATCGGCGATCGGCTGCGCATTGTTCGACAACGTCTGCTGGCGCGCACCGAGCGGGCCGGCTTTCTCCGACCAGTCCTTGTCCGGCGCGGCGCTCGCCATCGCGGACGTTTCTTCGGTCTGGTCACCGAGCTCGAGCTGGCGCTGCGCAAGCTCCTTCAGATGATCGATCACGCTGAAGAACAGACGCCTCAGGTCTTCGATCCTTTCGATGGCTTCCTTCACGGCTGCCTGCGACGGCTGCCACGCCTCGGCCGGGAGCGCATCGCCTTTGCTCGACGCTTCCTGGGCAAGCGCGTCGAGCTTGCTCGATGCCTCGTCGAGCGCGCCGCGCGCTGCCGTGAGATAGGTCGCGGCGAGATCGAGCCTCTGCTTTTCCTGCTCGGGATCGGGGCCCTGCGCGGGTTCTGCCGCAGGAGGTTGTCCCTGTCCCGGCTGAGCCTGCGCCTGCTGCTGTTCGGCAGCCTTGGCAGCGACGGCGGCGTCGGCCGCAGCCTGTTCTTCCTTGAGCTCACGATCGACATGCGCTCCGCGCGCGGTGTTGGTGCGCTGAAGCTCGGCGGCCGACGCGGCGTATTCGGACTTCCTGTCGGCCGGAATCTCTTCTTTCGGCGAGACGATCTCGTCGATGTGCTTCTCGTCGGAGTAAAGCAGCTCGACGAGTCGCTGCAGGTCGAGGAAGCTTTCACGCGCGGCCATCAGCCTGGTGATCGCCACCGACTGCGGCGCCAGCGAATCGCGGATGCTGGTTTTTTCGAGCAGGTCTTTTGCGGTCGCCATCTGCGAGGCCGCCTCTCCGATCAGCGGCTCGGCTTCGCGCACGCGCTCGAGCAGCGCGGCCTGCTTCGGATCGGCGGCTTCTCCGGTCTGTGCCGCCGCGGCGCTCTGCGAGACGACGGTGACGAAATTGTAGTGCAGCTCTTCGATGCGCTCGCGAAGCTCGCCGGCGGTGTCGGTCAGATGCTCGGGCGTGAGCCACTTCTGCGGCGGGATCTCCGTGCTGCCCGAGTCGAGCGCGACCTTGACGCCGCTCAGCCGGTAAAGCTCCATCGCGTCGCCGACGAGGATGTCGAGCACCTTGACCGGATCGAGCAGGCGGTCGCGCGCACGCTTGAGATGCGTCAGCGTCGTCGAAGCGGCGCGATAAGCGCCCGGGCCTTCGAGCCGGCGCAGCCTGCCGCGCGCCTGGCCCATCTGTTCGCGCGCCTGGTGAAGCGATTCGAGCACGCCGTCGAGCTGGACGGCGAGCATCTGCTCTTCGGGTTTCTGCTCTTCGGCGGGTTTCGCGCGGATCAGCGCCTGCTCGCGCACGGCGCGCTCGGAGACGTCTTCGGCTTTCGACGAGAGCGCGAGCTGCTGGGTGGCGAGCTCGCGGAATGCGGCGCGGTCGGGCTGCTGTTCGGCCGGCGCCGGCGGGGTGCCGGCCGGCGCTGCTGCCGGTGGCGTGCCGCCTTCCGGCGCGGCCGCACCCTGCACGACTTTGCGAAGCGCGGTCAGGAACCCGCGCTCGTCTTCCATCAGCGCGCTCACGTCGTCGATGAGCGACTTCTCTTTCTTCTTGGCGATCGCGTCGGCGAGCACCAGCGCGCGCCGCAGCACCAGCTCCAGGTTGTGGCGCGCATCGGCGTCCTTGGCATCGAGCGAGACGGCTTCGCGGAACCACGCGGCCGAACGCTCGAGCGCCGGAAGCGCTTCTTCCGGGGCGCTGTCGATCTTGGCATCGGCGCGGCGCGCGTCGAGCACTCCGAGGTTGTAGGTCGCGTCGCGCCTGAGCACTCCGTCGAACTCCGCGCGCGTGCGCGCGTCCTCGAAAAGCTTTTCGGCGCCGTCGAGATCGCCGGCAGCGAGCTTTTCGAGCCCGGCGTTGTAGACCTCGCGCGGAGGCTTCGGCTTTTCTTGCGCCGGCGGCGGCGCGGGCTTGGTGTCGTTCGCCGCAGTGTCGGCGGCGGCGGCATCTTCTGCGGAAGGAGCGGCGCCGCCTGCGTTTGCGGCAGCTGCGGGAGGCGCGGCCGGCTTCGGATCCTGCGTATGGTCCTCGGCGCGGGCCGAGACGGCAACGAGCATCACTACGGCAGCGGTCGCCACGGCCTGCACGGCTTTGCGCCGCGTGGCGAGCCCGGCGGCAACGACGACCGACGCGACCAGCAGCAGCAACGATGCGAGCACCGCCCACTGGTACGCCTCGTTGCGGATCGTGCGGTTCTCGCCGTCGAGGCTTCCGCGCGTGAGCCCTGCGATGTGCGTGTCGTAGATCGACTGCAGGTCGAGCACGCCGGTGCCGGCAGGGATGTACGCGCCGCCCGTCGCGAGCGCGATCTGCCGCAGCGTCTCGCCGTCGAGCCGGCTCATCACCGGCTGTCCGCTCGAATCGCGCAGCGGCTTCCGGGCGCCGGTCTTCGGATCGCGGATCTCGATCGGGCTGCCCTTCTCGTCGCCGAAGCCGATCGCGAGGATCTTGATGCCGCGCTCGGCGGCTTCCTTGGCGGCTTCGAGCGGGAACGAATCGTGATCCTCACCGTCGGTGATCAGCAGGATGGACCGCGACACCGACGCGCCGCTTCCGAAACCGGCCACCGCCTTGCGGATCGGCTCCTCGAGCCGCGTGCCGCCGCGCGACACGCTGTGCGGGCTCGCCGAGTCGAGCACCATGCGCAGGAACGAGAAGTCCGGCGTGATCGGCGCGAGCACGGTCGCGCGGCCCGCGAATGCGATCAGCCCGACGCTGTCGCCGCGCAGATAGGTCAGCAAATCGCGGATCTCGGCCTTCGCGCGCTCGAGCCGGTTCGGAGCGACGTCTTCGGCGAGCATCGAATTGGAAACGTCGAGGCAGACCATGATCTCGGCGCCGACGCGCGGTGTGGAGATGAGCTGGGCTCCCCACTGCGGCCGCATGAGCGCAACCACCGCCATCGCAAGCGACAGCGTGAACAGCACGATCGACGTGCGCCGCCTCGCTATCGACGGCACGCTTGCGAGCCGTGCTTGCATGATCGGCGACAGGAAACGCGAGAGCGTCGTATTCGAGCGCGCGTCGAGCCACAGGATCACGCCCGCGAACGCGAGGACTACCCACAGCAGCATCGCCCAGCCGGGCTCGGCAAAGCGGAAGTCCGTCATTGCGGCCACCGTCGCCGGTGCATCGGCTCGCGCTCTGGCACGCGGATCAACAGCCGCCGGAGGAACCTCACGGGAACCTCCGCAGGAACGTCGCCGATGCGAGCGCGGCGAGCATCATCAGGCCGGCTCCGGCTTCCATCAGCAGCGGGTAGTGCTCGCGGTACTGGAGGTAGCGCACTTCGGTGACTTCGGAGCGCTCGAGCCGGTCGATCTCGCTGTAGACCTGTGCCAGCGCATTCGCATCGCGCGCATGGAAGTAGCGGCCGCCGGTTGCCTCGGCGATGTGCCGCATCGTGTCCTCGTCCATCTCGACGTAGACGCGGCGCAGGTACTCGCGCCCGTCCATGCCGACCACCGGAATCGGCGCGAGTCCGCGCGTGCCGGCCGCAATCGTGTAGACCTTGATGCCGTTGTCGGCGGCGAGCTTGGCGGCCTGCATCGGGTCGATGTCGCCGGCGTTACTGACGCCGTCGGTCAGAAGAATGATCACCTTCGACTTGGCCGGATGCTCGCGCAGGCGCTCGACGGCCAGGCCGAGACCTTCGCCGAGCGCCGTCGAAGCTTCCGACTGTTCGGTTGCGATCTTCACATCGTCGAGGATCGCGAGCAGGTTGCTGTGATCGAGCGTCAGCGGACAGACGCTGTCGGCGTACGTGCCGAACACGACGAGGCCGATGAGGTCGTCTGTCCTGCCTTTGCCGGCCTTGCCGCCTTCGACGAATTCGTGGAACACGTGCTTGACCGCATCGAGGCGGCTTACGCTCGCGTCGCCGGCGACGAAATCGCGCGCGTTCATCGAGCCCGAGCGGTCGACGGCCATCACGATCGCGATGCCTTCGCGCTTGACGTGCGTGGTGGTGTCGCCGGTGCGCGGCCCGGCGAGAGCGATCGAGAACAACACGGTGGTGATTGCCAGCAGGAGCGCGGGCAGGCGTGCGAGCCTTGCGCGCAGCGAGCGCGGCGCGCGGTCGAAGTGCGACAGCGTCGAGACCGTGAGCACCGACGGCAGCCGCGCGGCCAGTGCGTAAACTACCGGCGCGAGCAGCGCGAACGCGAGCAGGATGGGGTCGCGCAGCTCGATGTCAGGCAGCATGGGCTGCTCCATCCGTACCGCTTGCCCGACCGCTTGCGCGATCGTTCGCGGCGCGTGGTCCGGAAGTTCCCGCTTCCAAGGTATCGTCGCCCGGCTGATGGGTCTGGTCGAGGAATCGCGATGCGGCGGCGAGCGCGGCGCGGATGTCGTCGGGCTCTGGAATGAAGCGCGCGAATTTGACCATGTCGGCGCGGCGCAGGAAGTCGCGCAGGAACCCCTGCTGCTCCTCGCCAAGGTCGGGCGACGCGCTGGCGACCTGCAGGAACTCCTCGGTAGTGAGCTCGGGCGCGCGAAGCTCGAAGCGGTCTTCGAGATAACGGCGGATGAGCGCGGACAGCTCGACGAAGAACTGGTCGATCTCGTCGGCATCCGACGGCAGCGCGCGCGCCGACAGCGCATCGAGACGTGCGCGCGCAAGCTCCCACGCGCTGCGCCGTCGGCCCTGCGCCCGCGCGGCGTTGTATGCACGCCACGCAAACGGCGCAGCGATCGCGATCAGGACCGCGATGCCGACCAGCCACGGCCACAGCGGACCCGGCGTGCGAAGCGGCGCAAGCCGGTCGCGAAGCGGCCTCAGCTCCTTGCTCGCACCCTCGGGAACGACGGATGCGACTTCGAACGGGATGCGCTCGGTGACGAGCTCGTAGGACTGTTCGCCTTCGGGCGCCGGACGCTGGCCGGGGCGGCGGTCGACGAACTCGATCATCAGCGGCGGGATCGACTGCGGCCCGGATAGCGGCGGCTCGAGGACGTAGCGCTGCGTCGAGACGGTGTTGCCATTCGCATCGACCGATTCCTTCGGGACGAACTCGCGCACCGAGAAGCGGTCGAGTGACTGGCCGAACTCGGGCATCGAAAGCTCGATGCCGTCGGCGGCGGTGACTTCGATGGTCAGCGTGACGGTGTCGCCGATCACGGGATTGGCAGGCTCGACGCGCACGCGCGCTTTTACAGGGCCGCGCTCGGTCGTCTTCTCGATTGCTTTGGGCGCTTCGCTTTCGGCTGCGGCCGGTTTGTTCGCCGTATCGACGGTATCGGCGGCGATCGACGTATGTGCCGCCGATGCGACGGCGAGCCAGAGGCAGAGGAAGGCGCGCCGGCTCATCGCCGCTTCCTTCGCTCGCGCATGCGGAAGAAGCGCACGATCGGATCGACGATCGAGCCGGTGGCTTCGATGTGGATGAAATCGATGCCGGAGCGCTGAAGACGCCGCTTGAGCGATGCAATGCGTTCGGCGGCTGCGGCCTCGGCGGCACGGCGGACCGCCGGCGAGCCCGTGTCCTCGAGCATCGTGCGTCCGGTTTCGGCGTCGCGCATCGCAATGAGCCCGGCGGCGGGGATCTCGAGCTCGCGGCGGTCGGTGACGAGCACGGCGATCACGTCGTGCTTCTGGTTGGCCGTCATCAGCGCGCGCTCGAAGTTTTCGTCGAGGAAGTCGCTGACGACGAAGCAGACGGCGCGGCGCTTGGTGACCGACATCGCGAAGCGCACGGCGCGCGAGATGTCGGTGGCCTCGTGCGCGCGCCGCATCGTGCGGCGCGCCGGAAGGATGCGTGAGAAGCTTTCGCGTGCACGGGCGAGGACGCCGGGTGCCTGCGCGCGGCGACGCGCACCGTCTGTGAGGCCGGTGTTCATCGCGCGCGGGGTGGATGCGGGCGGGCTTGTGCGCGAGCTTCCGTCGGCCGAAATCGGTGTCTGTCCCGGATTTCCGGAAATCAGTGTCTGTCCCCGATTTTCTTCTTCGTCGGTGAGGACTTCGCGGACGACGCGCAGCGCGTGTTTCTGGCCTTTGCGCGGGGGGATGTACTGCTCGACGCCGCCGTGGAACAGGATGAGTCCGACCTTGTCGTCATTCTTGATGGCCGAGAATGCGAGCAGCGCGCAGAACTCGGCGGCGGCTTCGCGCTTGGAGCGCGTACCGGAACCGAAGTCCTGCGAGGCCGACACGTCGGCCATCAGCAGCAGCGTGAGCTGGCGCTCCTCGATGTAGCGTTTGACGAACGGCTCTCCCGTTCTCGCCGTGACGTTCCAGTCGATCGAGCGCACGTCGTCGCCGGGCACGTACGGACGGACTTCCTCGAACTCGACGCCGCCGCCCTTGAAGACCGACACGTACTCGCCGGCGAGCACGTCGGCCACGTGGCGGCCGGTGCGCACCTGGATTTCGCGCACGCGACGGATGATTTCGGAGGCGCTCATCGGGCCGGGAGTCGGAGACTACGGAACCAGCACGGTGTCGAGGATGCGCGCGATCACCTGGTCGGTGGAGCGGCCTTCGGCCTCCGCTTCGTACGTGAGGCTGACGCGGTGGCGGAGCACGTCGGGTGCGAGCGACTTGACGTCGTGCGGCGTGACGTACGTGCGGCCCTGCAGGAACGCGTGGGCACGCGCACCGCGAAGCAGCCACAGCGACGCGCGCGGGCTCGCGCCGTATTCGATCATGCCCTCGAGGTCGGACGCTCCGGCTTTGGTCGGCTCGCGCGTCGCGCGCACGAGGTCGACGATGTAGTCGCGCACCTTGTCGTCAACGAAGACCTGCGAGACGGCGCGCTGGGCGCCGAAGATCTGCGCAGGCGTCGCGACCTTGCTGACCTGGGGCTCGGCGGCGGCGACGCCGATGCGGTCGAGGATCTTGCGTTCATCGTCGCGCGACGGGTAGCCGACCCGGATCTTCATCATGAAGCGGTCGACCTGGGCCTCGGGAAGCGGGTAGGTGCCTTCCTGCTCGATCGGATTCTGCGTCGCGAGCACGAAGAACGGTTCCGGGAGACGCATCGTGTCCCCGCTCGCCGTCACACTGTGCTCCTGCATCGCCTCGAGCAGCGCCGCCTGCGTGCGCGGCGGCGCGCGGTTG